>NZ_VHIK01000099.1:0-347 GCF_006680105.1 Bacillus sp. B4EP4a | reverse complement strand
CGAGTAATTGCTACAAAATCACGAGTAAACCGCTCTAACTCACGAGTAAATGGCTCTAATTCAGTAAACGGCTCTAATTCACGAGTAATTGCTACAAACTCACGAGTAAACCGCTCTAATTCACGAGTAAACCGCTCTAACTCACGAGTAATTGCTACAAACTCACGAGTAAACTGCTCTAACTCACGAGTAAACCGCTCTAATTCACGAGTAAAGCTACAAACTCACGAGTAAACCGCTCTAACTCACGAGTAAAGCTACAAACTCACAAGTAAACTACTCTAATTCACGAGTAATTGCTACAAACTCACGAGTAAACCGCTCTAACTCACGAGTAAACGCTCTAA
>NZ_VHIK01000098.1:0-3020 GCF_006680105.1 Bacillus sp. B4EP4a | reverse complement strand
TTTGCAGCACGTAGCATTTGGCATGATGTTAAAAGACGGCAAGAAAATGTCGACACGTAAAGGGAAAGTCGTGCTGCTTGCGGATGTATTGGCAGAGGCAATCGAAACTGCGAAGCGCAATATTGAAGAAAAAAATCAAGCGCTTGAACAGAAAGAACTGGTTGCAAGACAGGTTGGTGTCGGAGCGGTAATCTTTAATGATTTAAAAAATAACCGCATGAACGATATTGATTTTTCATTAGAGCAAATGATGAATTTTGAGGGAGAAACGGGTCCATATGTACAGTACACATTTGCGCGAATTTCCTCATTGCTTGAAAAAGGTGAATTTAAAGAGCAGTCCATCACTTTTGAAGCTTTAGGAGAATATGCGTGGCCGGTTATCCAGCTGTTGGAGCAATACCCGATCATTGTCCAAAAATCATTTGAACAAGCCGATCCATCACAAATCGCGAAATTCAGTCTGCATTTATCGCGTGCATTCAATAAGTATTATGCACATACGAAAATCTTGGTTGAAGATGAATGGAAACAAATGAAGCTCTCATTCGCTTTTTCCGTAGCGATTGTATTAAAGGATGCGCTAAGTTTATTGGGAATTTCAGCGCCGAATAAAATGTAAGTTAAAGAGTCCTTGCATTAGCGAAGAAAACTGAATAAAAAAAGAATCCATTTTGATCAATTCTCCTTCAAAATGGATTCTTTCAAAATAAAATGGAAGCAAAAAACGCCTACTCGATGACATCGAACCATAACGGGGATTTATTATCAGGTTCACCATTGTAATTGATCGTTATTTCCTCGCCAGCCTTTATATCTTTATGTGCATAAAAGTCTATCGTTAAATCTTCTAAATTATTATCGAATGTCGCATTTGGAGTGTATGAATGATTGAATAGTGAACCATTTCCTAAGGCAATGACAGTTTCATCGTCATCTCCCCAATAGAAACAGTGAGGAAAGAGTGCGGTTTTCTTTAGATATTTCCATTCATGTTTGGGTGAAATGATGACAGGTGATACCTCAATGAGTTCATCTTTTTTAATATCCCTTGTAGCATATACTCCCCTGCCATACTTCCCCGTATTTTTAATGCAGATTGGTGACACGGAAGCAACTCCCCTTTTTCGGTCCTGTTTGGCTATCAGTTGTGTCGTGGCATTTTTTTCATCTAGGCCACCAAGGTGCTTATTTAAGTAATCACTGCGTTTGCGAATGAATTCGAAGATGAATTCCGGTTCCTTGTCGAATAGATCAATCTTATTCTTTTTATATGGATCAAGAAGGATGTGGGGGCGTATGCCCTGGTGCAGTGGTAATACTTTATTTTCCATATGCTTCACAGTAAATGTGGTTTCCAATGTTTCAACCAAAAGGTCTTTGTAGAACTTACTGTATTCCGGAACCTGCAAGAGCAGAGGAATAAGGTGGTTTGTCTTTTTCCCTCCGATAGGGACATATGTGTGCTCCATGATCCCCCCACTGACTTTGCGTCCCCAAGTGGCATCGTAATCCCAAGGAATGATTTCAAATAACTTCGTTTTACTATTGCGATATAGTGCATAGTTATGAGTGAAACCGTCGTTATTCATGGTGCAAACGGCTCCAACCAGCCAGCGTAAGTATTTATGGATATCAAGATGCTGCGAGACTACTTCAGGAAACTTTGCAAGTGGGGTGGTGTTGATTTTTTTGATGAATTCGATTAGATATTCATCATCGGCGGGTTTGCCAAACGCTTGTTTATAGCCTGACGTAAGGGAGTCTTTCGCTTTCCCGTCCCTTTCCAATGAAAAGTTGGCATTATTGTTGACAGCATAATAAATCGGGCCGGCAGGAAGTCCTCTTTTTTCTAAAAAAACCCCATCGACGGAATCCAATTGTAAATACACACCTTTAAACGTGCCATTTCGGAATAGGTTGATGTGTTGGCTATGAGGGGAAAGGACACCAAGGTCTTGAAAGAAATCGAGTGAGAGTTTATTGCGAATGAGGGAAGGATCCCTGTATTCTGCATTGAGATGGATTTTGTGGGCGCCAAAGAATCGTTCTGGCTCGATGAAATCAATCCAATAGGATCTTTTCCGGAATTTGCGGGTATAAGAGCCCCGATAGGCAATATCGATAACATAAATGTCGTTTTCTACTTTCAAATGGGCGGGAATAGGGTCATCGCTCCAAATATCCGCACGTAAATCTTCTAGATCTTCTTCTTCTATCATTAAGAAATAAGATGGAATATGATAAGACATACACTCACCTTCCTTCCTTGTATAAGATGTTTTATGGACAGTCTTGACCTTAATGAAGCCGTAATATCATAAAATACTTCCACTTGATCAATCAGGGATTAATCAAGCTGAAGCATTTTATATTTAACTATCTATCTTCTTCTTTTTTTGCCACGTCCAGTGGACGAGCTTGAACTTGAACTTGATGAAGTAGATGTTGTTGTTGTAGATGTGATACCAGTAGTTATGATACCAGTAGCTGTGTTGCCAGTAGCTGTGTTGCCAGTAGATTATTTTCCAGTGGATTTACTGCCAGTGGACTTGCTGCCAGTAGAAGTGCTACCAGTAGAAGTGCTACCGGTAGATGAACTGCCAGATGAAGCTGCTTTTCCTTTTTTCCCTTTCGGCATACAAACTCCTCCTTTAATAAGGTTAATTTTATGATATGCAGTATCGTACATACGTGAGCGTCAGTTAATGACAAACGGGCTAATAAAAATTAACGGAGAGGATTTAGCAGAGTTGCCTAATCCCAGGAGATTTATAGAATGGATAAGCAACAAAATGGAGTACCGTCCATTGTTAACATCTTTCGTCAATCATTGCATCATGATCAGGCATTATAATAAATTCATGAAAAAAATGCCCTTTAATCCCGATGACCGGGAAGAAAGGGCATGTACCGCGGACATATCAATGAACTGGATGTCACGTCACGGCTATAATAAATTAATAAGCCAAGCTGAATAGGGCTTTGATGTGTGATAGATAGCGAACATTACTTGCTTC
>NZ_VHIK01000097.1:0-953 GCF_006680105.1 Bacillus sp. B4EP4a | reverse complement strand
CTCCATTGTTGAAAAATTAACTCAAGCAATTATAGGAACAGCCATAATTTTCAATTTTGACCAGACAGATAAAAAGAAGAGGTTTGTTGACGATAATTTCAATAAAATATAGTCCCTTCTTATTCAGTTAAAGGGTGCGATTCTTTAATAAGAATCGCTTTTCTTATACAACTACCATGAAAATAAGTTTCTTTAAAAATGGAAAAATGACAATACTTAAGAAGACTCTGCTCAATCGTTTAAAAAAAGAGGAGAGCGTTAATTAATTAGTCTATGGATTTGGGTTGACCGGATTAAGGTCAGTATCAGTATTGACACTTCCTAACCATTTTCATTCTTTGCGATTCATGGATGGCTAACGGGTGGGTTAGTTGCAAATTTGAGCTATCATTAAGGCAGCTCTTTTATTATGGAACTAACGGGGCAGATTAGTTGTACAAGGAATAAGACTTTATAATATTGAATTCTATTGTAGATGATGAAAGGGGAATTAAATGTACTATAAGGTCATAATAAACATGCCAATATCTAATCATGAAGTACCAGAATTAAGGGAACTGATTGGTTGGGGAAGACGAGACAAAGACTTCCCAACCTTATTCAAACGATGTAACTTTTGGGCTGGAGTAAGAAACGAAAATAATAAACTTATAGCATTTGGTTATGTTGCTGGTATGGGATTAGAACATGGTTATATGGAAGACATAATTGTTCATCCTGATTATCAAAAAATGGGAATTGGTGTGGGGTTAGTAAGAGAATTATTAAGCGAATCTGAACGGTATGGTTTAGCAATTGTTACCTTAACGTATGATTCCAAACATAAAAACTTTTATGAAACCTGTGGCTTTACTCCCTGTTCAGGTGGGTTATGGAAAAAACAGTAATGAACTAACAGGTGCTTTCGTATTATAAGGTTAGCCAGTTTTTACTGGTTGACCTTTTTTTAATAG
>NZ_VHIK01000096.1:0-1510 GCF_006680105.1 Bacillus sp. B4EP4a | reverse complement strand
ATTTGCGTCATTTACTCGTGAGTTCGCGACATTTACTCGTGAATTTGCACTATTTACTCGTGAATTAATCCATCAAGTCTATAAGCTCTATTTTTAAATTGTCCCGAATAAGGCAATTCCAGTGCAGATAGCATCCGTTGCATGATATCAATTGAATCGATTTGTAAAAAGAGCCGTGCTTGTTTATTTGTTATATTGGGTTTTATGAGGAGAGCAAAATCACGAAGAGTTTGAATGTGGGCATCTTTCGAGGCGTAAGAACATTGACTGCATGACCATTTGCCCCAGTGATATTGCATATGGGGAGCAGAGCATTCAGGACATTGAACGCTTTTGAGCAGATCTTGCTCATCAATTTGATACAATTCGAGTATATCAGGATTATGCGGAGTGTTTTTATGCAGAATCGTGTTCGAAAGTCTATTGCTCTGCCTTTGGGTTAATTGCTCAAAAGGATACTTTTCTTCAAGGGTGTGAATTTTGGTAATCAGGGTTTCTTTTCCCGTGATTTTTTTGAAAATGGGGGTAAAACCTGGGGTAGTCCTGATGATGGTATTCGAGTTTGCATTGGCAATGAGCGTTTCAATCGGCAGCGAGGGGAATTTGTGAAAAGTAAGCCAATCATTTAATCGGGATTTTTGCACGTCAACCTGGATTAGCGGATCCAGATATGCCTGTTCCTGTCCATCTTTTGTCCGAATCAATTGGGGATAGGTGCGGTCAAAATAGAGCGTTCCGGCAAAATTTTTCACTTCAATGATGATACAGTAATTCCGGGTGAATATTAGGAAATCCATTTGAAAATAACGGCTTCCATCGTAGCTTAATCTCAAATCATGAAATACACAATATTCTTTCGGAAGATTCTTCAGCTCTTTTCCGATACTCAGCTCCCCGTTATATCCTGTACGGATTTTCTGGAAATCGTTCCTGATTCTTTCCTGTTTTGGATGATTTGCTGATAGCCTCCTGCTTAATGCCTCCAGTTTGAGCATTTTCATAGGCATTTCACACGGTTTTAGCATCCATGCATCAACTCCTTCTCCATTTAGCTTCTATGTAAATGCCCTTTTTTCCTGCTAGGATCTGAAATCAGACGTTTTACCGGGAGTTCGATCTGTTTAATTCATGGGATTTGTAGCTTACTCGTGAGTTTGCGACATTTACTCGTGAAATTGGGGTATTTACTCGTGAGTTCTCGCCATTTACTCGTGAGTTTGCGCCATACTCGTGAATTTACGTAGTTTACTCGTGAGTTCGCGACATTTACTCGTGAATTTGCGTTTACTCGTAGATTTGAGCCATTTACTCGTGAGTTTACGCCATTTACTCGTGAATTTGCACTATTTACTCGTGAGTTTACGTAGTTTACTCGTGAGTTTGCGCCATACTCGTGAATTTACGCCATTTACTCGTGAATTCGCACCATTTACTCGTGAGTTCGCGACATTTACTCGTGAATTTACGTAGTTTACTCGTGAATTTGCGCTTTACTCGTGAGTTCGCGACA
>NZ_VHIK01000095.1:0-208 GCF_006680105.1 Bacillus sp. B4EP4a | reverse complement strand
CTCGTGAATTCCGCGCTTTTACTCGTGAGTTTCGAGCAAATACTCGTGAATTGCACGCTTTTACTCGTGAGTTTGGGCGTTACTCGTGAATTTCATGCTTTTGCTCGTGAGTTTCGAGCGAATACTCGTGAATTACGCGCTTTTTCTCGTGAGTTTCGAGCAAATACTCGTGAATTGCACGCTTTTTCTCGTGAATTTCGAGCGAATA
>NZ_VHIK01000094.1:0-2054 GCF_006680105.1 Bacillus sp. B4EP4a | reverse complement strand
TTATTTTATCAAATTTTTCTGTGTATACTTCTATCATTTTCGTCAAATCCATAGATTCTGATAAATCAAGCGACCTCTATTGTAATTGTAATTGGTCGTGAATTACAATAGGACATATTTTTATAGATATAGAGTATCTTTTCCAATAAAATCATGTATACTTTGTTTTATTGGAAGGTAGGTATTGATTTTGTCAAAAAAAATTATTAAACACTTATCGAGAGTCATTTGGCATAGTATCGTTAATTCATTCGCTTCATCGGTATTAGTACCAAACAAGCTTAGATGTGCAATTTATCGTCTTTGTGGTCTGTATAATATTAATACTAACAGTATTTTGCCTGGTACTTTTTTCATGTGGAAAAGTATATCAATAGGTTCCAATTCATTTGTTAACCGCAGATGTTTCTTTGATGTTACTACAAACATTGGAGATAATTGTGATATTGGTTTTGAAGTTATGTTTTGTTCCTCTACTCATGAAATTGGATCATGTGACAGAAGAGCTGGAACACCCATAGGAAAACCGATTAAAGTTGAAAATGGGTGTTGGATTGGCGCTCGATCAATAATTCTTCCTGGAGTAACTATTGGACAAGGCTGTATAATTGCAGCAGGTTCTGTTGTCACTAAAGATTGTGAACCAAGTGGACTATATGGAGGAGTACCTGCAAGAAGAATTAAAGAACTTAATTAAAAAGGAGTTATTAGTAGCTTCTTTATAATAATCTTTTTTACTATTTGATAGTTGGACCCAAACTTCAGGTAACTTTAATTCTCAAATATTAGAACCTCGTGGGTAATACCATATTTATTTATGAATAAGATAAATAAATAGATTGTCATGCGGAAGCCTCCGATATTCAATTATCGGGGGCTTTCCATATTCACAACATTTAGCATCAATACTTTCGGCTGACTTAACAATTAAAGCCTTATTTTGATAATGACTCTGTCAATTTCTAAGGTATATTTTTGGAGTTAAGTCGCCAGAGTTTTTAGGTCTGGCTCTCCTTTTTCCATTTGCGTTAATATGGTTGCACTAATAATGAAACAACTTTTTTAAAGAGACTGTTCATGCCTTACCCTATTCACATCCTAAACACCATCAAGCAAATTTTTAAAACCCCATTTAAAGTATGTAATGGTTTTATTTTTTTAAAGTAATGTTATTGTGTTTCCTGTTTCCCTCTTTGGCTATTGCTTCTTTTTTTTGTCCAAAACGACAGTTTCCCCATCACCTTAAATTGGTATTTTATTTATCAAGGGGCATACATATGACAGCAATTACTCACATTGGATTGGCTGTACCTGATTTGGATGCTGCGATAAAATACAGGTGTTGGGATTCAAGTTATTGGCTGGTCCCTTTATGATGCTATTGATGAGAAAAATATGAGTATGACGAATGCTCTTCTTGGTGAGATGGGTAACACTTAACATCTTTATAGATGTTCTTAAACAGCACAGTTGTCGGTACTTCGAAAAATCTAGAAAAGCCAGCATCATATCAAAATCCTGGTAGGATATATAAGATTGTTTTAATTTCATGAGAAAGCCGACTGATTCAACTTATCTGCTTAATCTTAAGGATTTAATTGTAAAGTAATTGCTTCAAATGCCTCATATACAAAGAAAACGCTTTCATTTATAATTATCACAAGAAAACCAAGCCGAGAGGTGTGTTCAATATGGTAGGTGAAAATGAAGGGAATTTCTTTAAAGGACTTTTGTTTGGTACATCTTTGAGCATACCGTTATGGATTTCTTTTATTGGATGGATAAAATTGATCATTAATAGTATATTTTAGAGCCCTAGGCTCTTTTTATTTTGCTTTGGTCGAGACAAACTCTGCGAGCATGAAATCCTAATAATAAACACGAATTCCCATCAAATTTTTAACTCCATGTTAAGTATATAATGGTTTTATTTGTTTTAAGTAATGTTATTGTAATCCCTGTTTCCTTCTGTCTTTTTTGTTGTATGATAGAAAAAAAGGAGTTTTGGGAATGATTATTCTGCAGTATATTGGAAAAGTTTTTTCATTCATGCA
>NZ_VHIK01000093.1:0-732 GCF_006680105.1 Bacillus sp. B4EP4a | reverse complement strand
TCGCTGTGTTTTTCAGCGACCATTTCATCTTATCATTTTCATAGTAAGAAGTCAATAGTTATTATTTCTTTTCAGCAACCTGCCAAAAGCGATGAAGTTTTTCGTTTGTCTTAGTTGGTGCTTATTTATATTAATCCTTTCCTACCATAAAGTCAACACATTTCACAATAAATAATTCTTTTTCTCAAAGTTAGATCAAGAATGGTTTCAAGGTCCGTTTTGCTAATACACACATTAGTTGGTCAGATTTGAAGGTATCCCGACAAAGCCTTGAAGGTTTTTATCTTTTTCGCTGTTTTCGTAAAGTTTGTTGTTTTCAAAAAAAGGGATATTATGGGGTATAATAAAATAAAGTAGTAAGTAATCTTTTTTAAGGAGTGATTAAATGGCATATGTTTATACTTTATTTGTTATTTCTGTAATAGGCTTTGTTTGTTATCGGCTGATTAAAAAGAAATCAACGCCTTCAAATAGATACACACCTTATGATGACATCACAATGGGAATTAAAGGTGACGATATACAACAAGATAATCCAATACAGGATACCAAGCATCACATTCAATATGAAGAGAAATCAAATAACGACAAGACCGTTTAAAGCAGTCTTTTATTATGTGGTCAAGAAAGCAACACTGTACAGCCATCTTTTTTCATGACCTTATGAACACAAAAAAGACCAGCCGGATGGCTGATCTTTTTAAATGGCTTGGCGGCGTCCTACTCTCACAG
>NZ_VHIK01000092.1:0-13642 GCF_006680105.1 Bacillus sp. B4EP4a | reverse complement strand
ACATTTTCCTGTACAGGCTGCAGTGAACCATACTGATCCTTTTCCCTTAATATCGTTTGCAGCGCGTTTTCCGTCACCATCTGTTGATTGACGAAAATATTCAGATAACCACCCACAACGTTTACTTCTTGGATCAAATCACTGTTTAATTGTTGGGCTATTTCAGATGCAATCACTTGAGGCGATTTTTTGAATTTTTTTGCAAGAGTAAAACACGGAAAGGCGACATCACCTAACTCCATCAATTTAGGCTTTTCCATTAATTTTTCTATTTCACTTGCTGGCATTTCATTGTTCAAAGCAGTTGAAATCAATTCTGCAATTGGTTTATTCATCGACATTTTCCCTCCTAAACAAAAAAGCCCCCGCCTCTAAATAAGAGACGAGAGCATGAATTCCCTTGGTACCACTCTAGTTGCCACAAATTGTGACCACTTTCCATTGTTAACGAGGTGACTCCCCGATGTTCCCTACTAAACGTTTCAAGAAATTTCTCCAAAGTGCGCTTCATTCATCCGTCCTGCATTAGGCTCCCACCATCCCTAACTCGCTTTCCATTTCGAAATGAACTACTCTCTTCATCACAGAATTTTCAATATTATAATTTAATCCATCGTACACAATTTTAAAAAACGTGTCAACAGGATTTAGGAAACAAATCCTAACCAGCCGGTAACTTCATTTTATCCTTGATGGTCGAAAAATATTTCCTTACGGTCCCTATTGTGTCGCTTTGCTTATTAGACGCTTCCATTTTGGATTGACCATCGGCTAACAGCCCTAACACTCCCATTTCCCGGCCATTATTGCTGGGAGACTCATCTATAAGTTCTGGGGAGTATATTCGCTTGCCGTCCATTATGCCGCGAATCGAGCAGGCTAACTCTTCACCCGGGCTATCCTTCAATAAATAACCACTTACATTAGCTTTTAATGCGAGTTGAAAATAACCAGTCCTTCGAAATGTCGTTAAAATGACCACTTTGCATTCAAATGACTTTAATGCTTCTGCTGCCTCAAGTCCGTTCATTACAGGCATCTCCATATCCATGATACACACATCAGGCTGTAATTGGTGTACAAGGGCCATCGCTTCTTCTCCATTACTGGCTTGCCCGACAATTTCTATATCTTCTTCAAGATTGAGTAGAGAACTTATTGCCTCTAACAGCATTTGCTGATTCTCTGCAATGACAATTCGAATCATTTTAAGTTCTCTCCTTTATCGAGTTCCTTATATGAAACAAAGACTCCCCAAAATCCAAGGATTAATAAGGGAGTCTGAAATGATACATGAACGTTACAGTTCAGATTTTACTTGAGCGGAAACGCTTTTTTTCGTTAAATATTTTATGTCTTTAAAACCAACAAAATTCTTGGATTCCTCATCCCATAAACGGAAACGGAGTGAGCGCAAGCTTGTCGCAAGAGTAATCGTTGGAACGTTCTTTAAAGGCTGCGTATTATTGTGAGCCATTTCCAATTTATAGTTAGGTACCCTTGGACTTAAATGGTGAACATGATGGTAACCGATATTACCAGTAAGGAACTGCATCAGTTTTGGAAGCTTATAAAAAGAACTTCCCTCCACTGCTGCTAATACATATTCCCACTCCTCATTTTCTTCAAAATAAGAGTCCTCAAATGTGTGCTGGACGTAAAACAGCCAAATGCCCACTGAACCAGAAATCATGAAAATGGAACCTTGTACCAGAAGGAACGACTGCCAGCCTACTGCCAGGCAAAGCAATGCCACTAAAGCGACGATTATTACATTCGTCAAATACGTATTCATTTTTTCCTTCTTTCTAGCACCTTTACGGTTAAATCTGTTTTTAAGAAGGAAAACATAAATTGGTCCCAAACCAAACATAACCAATGGATTGCGATAAAAACGATAGGCAAAACGAAGTTTAAGCGGTGCAGCCAAATATTCATCTACCGTAAGGGTCCAAATATCTCCTGTACCCCGCTTATCCAAATTACCGCTTGTTGCGTGATGCACAGAATGCTCATGCCCCCACTGATCAAACGGGAATAAAGTCAAAACACCCATGATCGTACCGACTGCTCTATTCGCACGGCGGCTTTTGAAAAATGAATGATGCGTACAATCATGGAAAATAATGAATATTCTTGTCAAGAAGCCAGCAGCAATCACAGCTGGAATTAAAGTTAACCAATAAGAAACGGAAAGACTTATATATGCTAGGTACCATAAAATAATGAACGGCCCCAAGGTATTGACGATCTGCCATATACTTTGCTTTGTCGTTGATTGTTCAAAAGGAGCAATTTGTTTTTTCAAGTTTTTTGTATTTTGCAAGGTCATTATTTAATTGCACTTCCTTTTATTTGTCGTTATTTCATATTATAAAGAAATCAACCTGAAATTATTAGTACCAGGTGTCATGACTAGAAGATGACAAATGTCATGTACAAGTCATTTCCAACGGCAAGCGTAAAAAAGGCCAACCAGAAAAAACTGATTAACCTGTTCATATGTTTAGGATTTCGTTATCTTGAAATAACAGGTAGCCTTACTTTAAGAACGGGACTGTCAATATCAGGCTTACATTCCCAGCAGTAAGCAAAAATAATTCGATCTACCCTAGAGTGGAACTACAAACAGAATCGTAATTAGATTCCCTATTTTCTTCTATATAGGGCCTTTCCACAATGTACCTCTATTTTATGACGATTCTCCATAGTAAACTGGTAAAGTTAAATTTTACAAAGGGGAATAAAATAATTGTGAAAAAATTCTTTGGATGTTTTATTATATTAAGCCTTCTTTGTGCATGTCTCTTTCCAACCAATGGTAATTCATCAAACAAAACCCTTTACATAGGTTCTGTTAAAGTGGACAATACAAAAGTTTTTAGTTCTCCTAAATTAGGTTCCACTCAATTAAAGCCCTTAAAAAAGGGCGAGGAGTTTCCCGTCATTTCTTCTTCCGTTGGGGATTCCGCGGGGCCTATTATCCATAAAGTAAAGGCTGGAAACACATTATGGAAAGTAGCAAATCAATATGGTGTTTCAGTAAGTGAGTTACAAAAAGAAAATAAATTAACTTCGACCGAAATAAATGTTGGCCAAAACCTGAAGATTCCCCAGAAATATAAGATCCATAAGGTTGTATCAGGAGATACATTGTGGAAGATTTCTACTAAATATAAGGTAACCACAAGTGATTTGACGAAATTAAACAACTTACATACGGTTACCCTTAAAGTTGGCCAAAAATTGAAGATACCGGATTATTACTACCAAGTTCAATTGCTTGATGGTAAAAAGGGATGGATAAAGACATCCCAGCTTCAAAAAAAGACGCAAAAACCTATCGTCATGAGCTGGACGCATAATGGATCGAAAGAAAACTACACCCAACAAATTAAACAACCTAATTTAAATGTAGTATCTCCCCGTTCCTATACGCTGAAGGATTCCGGTAATTTCGTTTCCGTTTCTGCGGATGCAAAATTCGTCCAAAACGCCCATAAACAAGGAAAACAAGTGTGGCAGCTTATCGGAAATCAATTTGACCCTGTTTTAACTGGTTCTGTACTAGGCAATACAAAAAAACGCCAGAAATTAGTTTCAACTTTACGTGATTCACTTGTTAAAACTAAAAGTGATGGAATAAATGTAGATTTTGAAAACATCGATCCAAAAAACAAGAAGGACTTTGTACTTTTCATAGGCGAACTGAAAAAGGCACTAAAACCGCATGGAATTAAAGTATCCGTGGATGTCACCCGAGAAAATGAAGACCCTTTTTGGTCAAAAAGTCTGGATAGGAAAGCACTTGGCAAAATAGCAGACTACATCATCATAATGGGTTATGACGAGCATTGGGGAGGGAGCCCAGTAGCCGGGTCCGTTTCCTCGTTACCTTGGATCAAAGAAGGAACTAAGCTTTTAATGAAAGAAGTACCCGCCCATAAGATCATATTGGCTGTACCATTTTATACGAGAGAATGGGTAACCGATTTATCGACCAAAAAAGTGAAAAGCCATGATCGTACCATGGCTGAAGTCAACAAAATCATTTCATCTCATAAACTTAAGAAGGTATGGGATAAAAAGACTCAACAAAATTACGTGGAGTATACTTCCAAAGGGGAAAAGCATCAAATATGGATAGAAGATAAAAAATCGATGAAGCTCCGTATTGACCTGGTAAAACAAAATCATCTAGGCGGTGTATCTGCTTGGTACCTTGGATCAGAAACCCCCGACATTTGGGATGTATATCATTTTAATCAATAGATTGATAGAAAAACCATAAAGAAAAAAGGCCTCACATTGTGTGCGGCCTTTTTTGCATGACATCCTTTTCAGTCGGTCTTGTCGTCTTAAGTGAATATAGCACCCCAATAAATATCAATGAAATACCCAAGATTTGAATCCTGTCCGGTTGAAATCCTGAAAGCAGAATATCCAAAAGGATGGCCACTGCCGGATCGACAAAAATCATGAAAGATACTACATTTGTAGGCAAGTGGCGGATACTATTAAAAAACAGAAGATACACGACGCCTGTATGGATGATGCCGGTAAGTACAGTATAAAACCATTCGGAAGATTTTAGCGTTGTGTAGACTGAAAAATCGACAAAAGGAATCAGTAATAGAAATCCAATGAACATTTGCAGAAAAGTTGTCGCGTATACACTTGTCTTTGAAATGCTCTTTCCTAAAAGCATCGTTGCCGCATAGAAAAATGCAGCAATGATCCCATAAATGATCCCTTCCCATTCAGGGGTTGATGATCGAAATCCATCTGTTCCCATAATGAATAATGTGCCAATGAAGCAAAGTGAAATGGCAAGGATGGAGAATAAACTCATTTTCTCCCTGAAGATGAAGCTCCCGATAATGAGTACAATGATCGGGGCTAAATGATAGAGCGAAATGGCTATTGTCACGGATATCAGTTCGAAAGATTTAAAAAGGAATATCCAGTTTAACAAGTTGGTCACTGCGCAAAAAATGATGAGCATTACCTCTCTGGAATTCCATATTTCGTTCTTGAAATGTCCTGTAATCATCCATGCTGCACATAAGAAAATGGCAGCACAGATGCAGCGAACAAATACCAGTTCCAATGCCGGAAGTCCTGATAGTTCTGAAAAGAAACCGACAGAACCAAAGATCGCCATGGCTAGAGACAGTTGAAGAAGTGCTATTTTATTCATTTAATTTCCCCTCAAGAAATTCCCATTTTTTACATTCATACTAACATTTCTCAGGCATGCCGTCACGTGTGATGATATTCGCCCACATTTGATCTGGAATCATTAATGTGCACCTGCTATCGCGCGGCAATGTCGTCATGATCTCGTCTTCCCTGCCCTCTTTTATTTTGGCGGCCCAGTCCGGTTCCATCAGTAATTCTCTTCCTAATGCGAAAAGCGGTATATTTTTCTCAAGCACAGCATTTGCTTCCTCAGGAGTATGAATCGATCCAAGTGATATGAAACTGGTCCTGCCAGCGATGATATCACGGATGATTTCGGTCCTTGTTAACCCCATGTTCAATCCGCTTCTGGGGATGGACCAGACATTTTTAACAGAAAGATGTATATAGGAAAGCTCTTGACTTGCCAATTTATCCACCAATGCAGCTGTGTCATCCATTTTCAATCCGCCTTCTTCCGGTTCTTCGGGGGAGAAGCGATACCCAATAATGAATTCCTTGTCTGCGTATAGGTCACGGATCCGCTTCACCTCCGCGATGACGGCAAGTGGAAAATGCATTCTTTTCTCCAAATTCCCGCCCCAATGATCTCTCCGTCTGTTAGAGTGTGGTGAGAAAAACTGCTGAAGGAGATATCCATTCGCTCCATGGATTTCGACGCCATCGAATCCTGAACGAATGGCATGGCGGGTGGCTCTTCCAAAGTCTTGAATAGTGGATAGAATCTCAGTGTGGCTCATTGTCCTAGGAATGTATTCCCCGCCCATTTCTTTATAAACGCTTGCGATGATGCCACTCGGACTAACCATTTTTTCTCCGCCTGTACAGCTTGGAAGGCTCTCGCTTCCGCCATGATGAAGCTGGAGAATGGCTTTTGCACCTTTTGATTTGATTGTTTTTGAAAGCTGTGTGAGTCCTGCGATGCTTTGTTCATCATATACTTTCATTTGCCGGGGAAAGCTTGTAGCAACAGGGGAAATGGCGGCAGCGGCAGTAATGAACATGGCAGGTCCATCTGCCCTTCTTTTATAGTAAGCCAATTCCTGCTCAGAAACCAAGCCATCCTCTCGACCAGAATAAGTGGTCATAGGCGCAACTACAATCCTGTTTTTAAGAACCGTTCCATTAGAAAGCGTGTATGGTGAAAAAATTCGCTCGTATTTCCGTTTCATCATTTTTCCATCACCCATTCGTATTTTATTTTTGTAATCTTATTGTATTCTCGGCCACATCATAAGTAAAATGAATGTTTTTCATAACTTGGATTAGAGATTCTCATGTATAATTTATTTACAAGAAAGGTGTGGGGCATATGAATTTTTTCCAGTTGGAAGTATTTTTACATGTTGTTGAACACGGAAGTTTTACGAAAGCGGGAGACCGGATCGGACTGACTCAATCAGGTGTGAGCCATAACATTACAGCGCTTGAAGCGGAACTTGGTGTGACTTTATTAAAGCGTGACCGAAAAGGTGTAACACTCACGACTGCGGGAGAGCAGGTAATTCCACATATGCGGGCCATCGCTGCCAACCTCGCACATATCGAACAAAAAATTGCAGCTGTGAATGGAATGGAAATCGGGAAAATAACGATTGGCAGTTTTCCAAGCTTCACTGCCAGATTCATACCGCAGCTATTCTCTGCCTTTAAAGAAAAATACCCTAATATCGAATTGCTGATTCATGAAGGTGGATATGAGGAAATCTTAAAATGGATCGAAGAAGGAACAGTGGATATCGGCTTTGCAGCTAAACCAGTGAAGAACGTGGAATTCATCCATCTGCTAACAGATCCTTTATCAGCTGTCGTGTACGAAGGCCATTCACTTTCAGGAAAAACCGTAATAAACCTAGAGGACTTCGTTGATGAACCATTCATCATGCTGCGATCCGGCTGTGAAACACTCATAGAAGATAGATTCCTTGAAGCCAAGCTAAAACCAAACATTTCATACGACATTAAAGACAATCAAACGGTGCTCTCAATGGTAGCAGGAAAATTAGGCATCACGATAATGCCCGACCTTGCATTACCGGAAAAGCCCGAACAGATCAAAAGCCTGCCCTTGAATCCGGAACTTACCCGGGAGATTGGATTGGTCATGAAGTCGTCTAAAGACCTTTCACCCGTCGCAAAGGAATTTTCAAAAGTCGTTCAAGACCATTTCACTGGGTAATGAGCTGACTTTATGAAAAAAACAAGAATCCCCTTTGAAAAAGGGGATTCTTTTCGTGCAGTGGTCATCCGAAGAATAGATCCAGCAGATTACTGCCTGCAGATGATTGCTTATTATAAAACTCCGAATAACCGCAATTCTTGCAATACACAACCGTAAATTGATTATTCTGGACATCGAACATTTTTGACAATCCTGTTCCTGTCATGGCTACGTCCTTCTTAGCAGCATCATTGCTTCCGCATTTCATGCAACCCTTTTCGTTCATGATCCTTCATCTCCCAATCTATATATAAATACCGGTCCAGCGCCGTACATAATTAAATATACGGATAAAGTAATGAATGGTTTCAGAACTTATAAAAAAGTGGAAATTAATTCCTCTAATCTACTCTTTATCGCATCGCTTTCTTAAACAGTCAAACCTATTAATCGAGGACACTCGAGAAAAAACATTAAATGACCTCTGCATCATCCAATCGTATTTCAGCAACCCTTCCACCCTGAACACACCAAAATTCTAAAGTAATATTCTGTTTATGGTCAATGTAGCCGATAATATCCGCTCCCTGTTCATAACTTTTATAATAATGATCTCCATACTTCGAAAGAACGTCCGCTTTCTTACTTCCTAATTTAATACCTTTGCTTGTTTGTAGGGAGTTTTCAAATAGATCGTCGTCCGTACTTAAAATGATTAACCGCTTAATTTTCCCTTTATCCTCGTCTGTATTGATAGAGGCCGTTTTTAACCCGCCTTTCCAATAATAATAATCATATGCATTATTATTATCTTGATCGATGGGTTCTCCATATTCCCTAATAAATTCTGGACTCGATATGTTATCCAAAACCTTAAATCCCCCGATAGATTCATCGGACAAATCTGTTGATTTTGTCAATTTTTCAGAGAATGCCGAGTACACATAGAAACCTAATGCTGTTCCAATAATAATAAGTACAATTATTAACTTTCGTTTATTATGCATTTTTCCCATCTTTGAATCTACTCCATCTCTATCGGATTATTTCCGTGGGTCGACTATTCTGTAAATGGAGCTGCTAACTAGCGAACAGGTAGGAACTGATCCCCATTATGAGTCCTCCGCCTATCCCGATCACTACGCCAACAATTGTCCATTGTGAACTGATCATGCCGGTTAGAAATAAAGAGAATCCTATAAGCCCTATTAACAGAACCCTATTTTTTTTCATTTCACACCCCTATGTCCTACTAAATATCCTCATATTATCTTATACGGATAAATTTGGATAAAGGTTTCACTTTATCCAGCAGCAACTGGCTCATGCATTCTATATTGCATAAGAAAAACCGAAATCAGCTACTGATTTCGGTTTTTCCGGTAATTGACTGTTTAATTAGTGATATCTTTTTTCTGGAAGAAGAAGAAAGTTAGCGCTAAAAAGATAAGGTAATAGATGCCGAGTACACTCATTGAAAATCCAAGTGTAGCTCCATCGAACATTTCCATGGTTCCGGAAATATAGCCCCTTAAATCAAGGTGGGGGAATAGAACGAATTTTAACCACTCGTATTTGCCGATGAATGATTGAATGACCATATTTAATGTCGAGGAAGCAAATAGGATGAAAATGGATATACCTACTGCAAGTGCTTGGTTTTTAAATAATGTGCTTAGCATGAAAGCGATGGTCGTGATGACCAGGAATCCTGGTATCCAGTAAACGATCATGTCCACGAAATATTCGCCGACCACCACCGGACTGAATTCACCGAAAGATGCGGGATCCATGATTTTGTCTGAATACGAGCCATTGCCAAAGAATATGATTCCGATTAGATAACTGAATATAAGTAGGCTCGCAAGTAATAACGCTGCAAATAACAAGGAAGTAATATATTTGGAAAGTAGGATCTTCCAACGTTTATAAGGCCTGATCAACAGTTGTTTAATGGTGCCGTCCGAAAATTCCGAGGAAACGAGCGAGCTGCAAACAATAACGACGAATAAAGTGACAAATGATGTTAATGATGTAGTCCATTCCGCCATATAGGTCCAATTCGTGTTCAAGTCAGGGTTTATATTATCAGCCAACAGTTGCTTGTTGAGATTGATTTCATCCATGATCGCGGCTTTTTCATCTTCACTGATTTCCTTAGCTTCCAAAGCCTTTTCCTGTTCTTGTATATCTGCCTTTAATTCTTGCTTCCAATCTTTACCCGATTCTTCGGGACTTAGTTTATAATCGATGACTGCAGCCCCTAATGCTGCCAATAAAAGAAAAGCGATGAATATATAAGTTGATACTTTTGAGAAGATTTTCATCCATTCATTTTTTACTAAGGACATCATACAGACTCCCTCATTTCCTGCTCAGTGATTTCAAAGAATTTATCTTCCAGTGATTTTCTAGTAATGCCAATTTCATAGACATCGAGTTGATTTTCAATAAAACTCCTATTAATTTTGGCCGTTTGTTCTCGAGTTGCCGATACGGAGATTGTCTTCGCATCATATTTCAGAATCGTAATATCCACAGACTGTTCTTGAAGGATTTTATTAGCTAGCTTCCCATCACTGACAGTGAATGAAACTTCATTGATCGTTTCGGCTTTTTCATCTAAAATATGTTCTTTCGTATGTATCAGTTTTCCCTTTTCGATAACGGCAAAACTATCACACATCAATTGCATTTCCGATAGTAAATGTGATGAAATCAATATCCCGACGCCTTCACTCGCAAGTACTTTCAAATAATCACGAAACTCGCGAATCCCTTGTGGATCCAAGCCATTCGTCGGTTCATCAAAAATCAATAACGACGGTTTATGTAAAATGGCCTGTGCCACGCCAAGGCGCTGACGCATTCCTAATGAATAGGTTTTAACCTTCTTATCGATGGCATGATCCAGTTTGACAAGCTTGATGACCTCTTCTATTCTCTCATTGGATATGTCATTGGATGACATTCGGGCATAATGCAGGATATTCTTTCTGCCTGTCATGTACTTATAAAACTCCGGGTTTTCAACAATGGCCCCCAATTGGTTCATCGCGCCTTCGAAATCATTATCGAGGTCACTGCCATTGATCATGACAGTACCGCCCGTACGATTAATGAGACCTGTGATCATACGGATGATAGTGGTCTTACCAGCCCCATTCGGACCAAGCAAACCAAATATTTCATTACTTTTTATTTCAAAGCTAACATTGTCCACAATGGTTGCTTTTCCAATTTTTTTAGTTAAGGATTGAACCTTAAGAACCGATTCAGACATATAATACCTTCCTTTTTTCATTTTTTCCAAAATCACACAAATCCTACATTACCATATTTTGCATATTATTACTATACTGATATTCTTCCATTTTAAAAAATGCACCGCTGCAATCAATAGATTTGAATTTCATCGTTCTTTTACCCCATGATCATTTCCCGTCCAATCCTTATTGCGCAATAACATCAAACTCTCATTAAAACCTTCCGCCGGCGTCAACTTCCCGCTCCCATTTTCATAAACACTGCCATCACTTTTTTCCTCTAAACAGCAACAACTCCTATGTACCTTTATCTTTTAATACGTTTTTGTTTGAATAAAGTTTCAGGGTTATTTTATCTAATCAGGAAAATTTACGGATAATCACAAGTTAAGCAATATATAAGTAAAGCCGATGGAAATGGCCAGCCCCAATGCAAAAAGAAGGATTTTGCTAACAATTGATGGTAAAAGCCTATATATCATCATTAAAATTACATCGATGAAATTCGCTGGTATTCCGGAGCCGAACTCTTTGATCTCTTTCTTTTTGCCAAAAATGGCGAACCACATTACAAAAAGACCGCATAAAATAAAAATGATGGAAAAAATCTTATATCCCATTGTATGTCACCCGTTTCCTCATAGGTTAAACGATATTGTTATATTCTTATCTTAACTGGGGTTTCCTGATTCAAGTTTCAAAATGAATTCTTCAACCTCTTCCCCTCTTGCATGGGAATATCCTTTGTCTTCATCGAATCTTTCAAATCCGCATTTTTCCAGCACCCTGATGGATGCGAGATTATCCTTGGCTGCGCGAGCATAAAGAGGGCGGACTTTGATTTTCGGCAAGAAATTGAGCAGTGCTTCTGTAGCAATTCCTTTACCCCAATATTGCTTCCCGATCCAATAACTAACTTCAGGGTTACCGAACTGTTCAAACTTGAGAATGCTGCCCGCTGCACATCCGTTGTGGATTATGGTCATTTTTTGAATATCCCGGTTCGATAAGATATTCTTCCAGTGTGTCAAAAAAGCCACTTTGTCTGATGGATCCTTGGATGTGAAAGCAGCCATATAGTTTGCGGCAGGATCTAGTTGCTGCTCGAAAAAGATAGGAAGATCACTCTCCTTGACCTCCCGCAGCCGGATTCCTTTGTCATTGGTTTGCAATTCCATAATGTCACCCTCCCCACCAATTCATTAAAAACCGGAAAAACCGAAGACTCTGCCATCTTCGGCGTGGTTTCATTCCTTTATCATACTATAATTTCGTTCGAACGCTTATTGCTCAATATGTTTTATAACTTCAGACAAGCTCTTATCCCCCATTGATCGGAGGCGTAAATGATGATTTTCAAAAACTAAAGCTTCCGTCACGGGGTTAGGAACGATTACACACTTTAATCCTGCAGTCAGGGCCGCTTGAAGCCCATTTAACGAATCTTCAAATGCTACGGCTTCTGTGGGCCGAATGCCCAGGACTTCAATTGCCTTTACATACAAATCAGGCGCAGGTTTTACTTTTTCAACATCATCCCCTGTGATAAGAACTTCAAAATAGTTTAACAGTCCAAGTTCCCCCAAATGATGAGTGACCCACTCTTTTGTCGAGCTTGAAGCGAGGGCGATTTTATATCCATTGTTTTTTGCTTCTTCTAAATAATCCTTTACACCTTCACGTGCCTGTGATGTTTTCATTTTGACTTCATGAAGGCTTTTTGCTCTGGATTCAATTTCTTCAATATTACAACTTTCCCCCAGCTGACCCTTGAAGTACTGATTAAGTTCAGTATTATCCGTTCCGATACATTTTACGAAATGTTCGAGAGGCAAATCAGATTTATAAAAAGCCATCGTTTCTTTATAAGCCTCATACCAAGCCGTTTCTGTGTCTAAAATTAAACCATCAAAGTCGAAAATAACTGCTTTAATCATAATGATTTCCTCCTTTAACCTTGAAATGGAATTTCTATTAACATAAACGTACATGAATGAATTCCCTTGTTCAACCAAACGGTTCCGTTCGTTCCACGGGAAGCTCGATAATTTTCCATATTTAGTTAATCACTAAGGATATGGTAACCCGATGTCCGCCTCATTTCTTTTTTATATGTTACATGTTTTAACAATTACTTAGTGCCTTCGCGGTGTTTTTCCTTAACTGCGCCTAAAAGAGTGATAGTTTAACGAATGGTTTAATTGCAGGAAACAACGAGGAGGATAAACATGAAGAAAATTTTATTAACGATCCTAACGGCTTCTGTATTCATTCTAGGAGTTTGTATGCCAACAAAAGGCGAAGCCGCTGCTTTGGATCGCACACTTTCATTTGGAATGAGTAATAGTGATGTTAAAGACTTACAAGAATTATTACTGACAAAAGGGGTTTTTCCCTATCACGAAGCAACAGGTTACTACGGACCGATTACAAAAGAATCCGTAAAGAAATATCAGGAAAAATCAGGACTGAAAGTCGATGGAATAGCAGGAACACAAACGAATCAGAAAATACAGGTACTAAAAAGCGGGGATATGGGAAGACCTGTAGCTGAACTGCAAAGATTATTGAAGGCCTGGGACGTTTACACATCAACGATCGATGGCATTTATGGAACAGGTACAAAGCAAGCCGTCATCAACTTTCAAAAGCAAAAGGGATTATCCGCTGATGGAATAGCCGGTGCTCGGACCTTCAGTAAATTAAAAGAAAGAGCAAGTTTAGCAAGCTCTGCCGTTAAAGAAATAACGGTAACAAGTACAGCATATACAGCGAGCTGCGAGGGATGCTCAGGCACTACAAGAATGGGCGTTGACCTAAAAAAATATGATGATGCCAAACTGATAGCAGTCGATCCGAACGTTATTCCGCTAGGCTCCATCGTTGAAGTCGAAGGCTATGGACGAGCAATCGCTGCAGACACGGGCGGCGCCATCAAAGGAAACAGAATCGATGTATTCATCGCGAGTGAAGCGGATGCTTTAACGTGGGGAAGAAAGCAAGTGAACGTGAA
>NZ_VHIK01000091.1:0-2729 GCF_006680105.1 Bacillus sp. B4EP4a | reverse complement strand
CTCACGAGTAAACGCAGTTTCACGAGTAAATCGTTAAAACTCACGAGTAAATCGTTAAAATTCGCGAGTAAATTGCTGAAACTCACGAGTAAACAGGCTAAACTCACGAGTAAATCGCAGATTCAAGAGTAAATCGTTAAAACTCACGAGTAAACGATTAACGGGAGTCGTTTTTCTGTATTTTGGTTTGTTTCAATACAATTGGCTGTATAAGAGATTGAAGAAGGCAATAATTTTCCTTTCATAAGCAGTTATTGGAGCTGGCGGATTTTGTTCATCGGAATCAGTTTATGCATCATTTTTACAACTGTAATTCATTCTTTCGCTGAAAAGACCTATTTGAAAATTTTTGTAATGATTTATTTAGCCTTGGACATACTTAATTAAGATATCAAAAAGTAACATTCATTTAAGGAGGAAACCCAATGGCTAACGAAAATATACAAATGAAAATGGAGCATATTTGGCAGGATACATGTGGATCATGGGAAAACTGTACCGAAACCACAATTCAGTCATTCTTGGCGAAATCGCAAGAAAGCAATATAGACCCGCAATATTGCATGAGCTGGGTGGAACAACATAAAGCCCAAATACCTGAGTGGAATGCCGTTTCAAAAGTGTCGCTTGACTGGGTTAATCAACATACCTCAACGGGTTCACCCATTTCAATCAAGGAAGATTTTTAAAAAGTTAATTTTTTCTGCTTATGATTGGCACGAACTCTACTATGTTTAAGAGGTGAAGATATTGTCAAATAACGAGGAACAAAACGGCAAATCAAATACTTGGCAAGGTTCAGAGCATAATAATGACCCAGATTACAGAGTTAATGCTTGGGATGAAATGAATGGTGAAGATAAATTTGTACAATCAGCCATCCAAGAGGAATTCAATAATCCAGTAATCGAAGAAACGATCTTGAAGTTCAATAAAATAGCGAATGAAGAAGAAAAGGAAACTTGATTTTGGACGCGCCCCTATAGGGCGTTTTTTTTTGAGAAGGAAGAAGGAGCCACTAATAAAAAATATCTTTACCCTTGTAACCATAAAGATTTATAAAAAAAGAATGATATACAAATAAAGGGAAAAGGCATTTTGGTATCGTATAAAGCATAGTATAAATCGTTTTTATTAATAAAGTTAGCAATATCATTAATGGGAGTGAAGATCATGGAAGCATCGGTAGAGCGGATTTTTTCTGAGGAATTGGTGAAATTGGCTGGGCATTTTTTTCAAGTGAATGCTGGGGATCCGGTTAAACTTGGAGATGCAGAGAACTATGTATTTGAGGTTTACAGGGATGGAAGTCCATACATTTTAAGGATGACACATCAATCACATCGTACAAAAGGTCAAGTGCTTGCTGAGTTAAAGTGGATTGAATATTTACAGAATAATAGTAGTGAAATTCCTAAAGTTCTCTCTTCGAAAGAAAATAACTTGGTTGAAATTGTAAAGGGTTCGGATGGTACGGAATTTTATTGTTGCCTGTTTGAAAAAGCTCCTGGTGTAAGGATGAAAGTCACCGATGAAAATTTCGATGAACCTTTATTTTTTGAATGGGGAAGAACGATTGGCCAAATGCATAAACAAACAAAAAATTATCAGCCTGAAACAAAATATAAAAGGCTGGATTGGCATGAAGAGGAACTATTGAATGCCGAACTCTACCAATCCGATGTTCCAGAGCAATTGATGCACCAACAAGAATTAATCAAGAAGAAATTAAATGCCCTTCCAGTTCATCAAGATAATTTTGGATTGATCCATTCTGATATACATAACGGCAATTTCCATTTTCATGAGGGGAAGATTCATGTTTTTGACTTTGATGACTGTTCTTATCACTGGTTTGCCAGCGATTTGGCCATACCTCTGTACTATCTGATATGGAGCTTGGAACGTGAAGGGGTAAAAGGGCTCGATGAATATGCCGCCAAGTTCATGAGGGAATTCATAAAAGGCTATGAGACGGAAAATATCCTGGCACCTGAAGAATACGAAACGATTCCTCTATTTTTAAAGTTAAGGGATATTACGTTATATAATTTTTTTCATAAAAAGTATGATTTGAAAAATGCGGATGGTCAATTATTCAAAACCGTCAAAAATATCGAACAAAGAATCATCGAAAGCCGTCCTATTGTTCACTTCGATTCGAACATGGTTCATTAAGGGGGATTGGAATGTCAGAAGTGAAAAATTACATCATTCGGACCGGTGAGTTGGAAGATGCAGAAGCGGTTTTGGATGTACAGAATTCCGTTATTTCCGAAGGAGAGTATTTTATTGCGGTATCGGAAGAGTTCAATAAAACACCAGAACAACAAAGGGATTGGATACGAAGGTTATTGGAAAATGAACGAGAAACCATCATCGTGGCCGAAATAAATGGTGAAGTCATTGGATGGATAGGATTTCAATCGGAAAATAGGAAGAGAATGTCTCACAAGGGCTCATTTGGAATGATGATCAGGAAAAATTACAGAGGGAAAGGAATTGGAAAAGAGCTTTTAAAAGCGTTATTGGAATGGGCAGAAGCAAATCCGTTTATTGAAAAGGTGAGCTTGGGAGTTTTTTCAACAAATCAGCGGGCAATATCACTGTATAAAAAGATGGGATTTGTTGAAGAGGGCCGTAAAATAAAGGAATTTAAGATGAGCGAACGTGAATACGTCGATGATATTATCATGTACAAAATGGTTTGAACAGACCAAAAGAGCATG
>NZ_VHIK01000090.1:0-257 GCF_006680105.1 Bacillus sp. B4EP4a | reverse complement strand
TCAATCGCCCCTTGATCCGTCGTTCCTTTCAATGTATCGAACTTATCGTCCGTGAACAGATCTTCCACTTTGTTCTTCGCATCGGCTAGATCTTTTTCTGCTTGTTCTTTTTTGTTCAATAAATCTTTCGCATTATTCAGTAAATCTTGCAGTCGGTCCTTTTCTGCACCTTCAGGAAGCTTATTGACCGCTTCTTGGGCTTCATCAATCGCCCCTTGATCCGTCGTTCCTTTCAATGTATCGAACTTATCGTCCGT
>NZ_VHIK01000009.1:0-8217 GCF_006680105.1 Bacillus sp. B4EP4a | reverse complement strand
CCTGTGAGAGTAGGACGCCGCCAAGCCATTTAAAAAGATCAGCCATCCGGCTGGTCTTTTTTGCGTTATGAATCAAAAAGCTTTGTAAAAATTATGACGTCCCGTTATTTCTATTATATAGAAGTTGTTATATAACCCCTGAGAGAGGCTGAAATCGAAAATTGTTTTTCATTTTGAGAATCGTTTTGACCCATCCCTCAACTTAGGATATAAGCGAGACATTCTTCCAGCCTTACTTAGACAGGGATATGGGTTATTCAATTCGATTGCAAATAACTGGAGAATTGGATTTAAATAAGCAGCAGTACATATATTTTGGCTAAAAAGAAATTTATTCAGAAACTGGTAACTAAAAAAGTGGGGAATACCGAAATAGAAGAGGGTCCTCATAAATGATAAAATACTTTGTGCCACAGCAAATAAAAATATTCTTCATCTTGTATGAGCGGTAATAAATCCAAGGTATGGCTGAACTTATAAGATAAATGAGATCGAAAATGAGCACTTCGAAATTTAGAAATAAAGAGTATGAGGAATCTCTTTATAGTTATTAAGGACCGCTCGTGAGTTTGACACAATTAAATTAGCGCAGTATAATAATCCAGTAGAACGATATACTAAATAAAGTTAACTAATTAACTTTGGCATAAGTGTAAATTCAATACCTTTTGAATTCAGAAACTAATTGCTCTGAATAATTAGTAGAACGATATACCAAGGAATTGTTGGTAGAACGATGTACTAACCTTAAGATTAGTAGAACGATATACTAGTTATGCGAAAAGTTAGTAGAACGATATACTAGTTATGCGAAAAGTTAGTAGAACGATATACTAACTGAAGTCGGTTAACCTAATGAAGTTTATTGTTTTTATTTAGTACGTAAATTTGTATTTATGGTATGGGGCAAGGGGGCAGCTTCTGAAAGGCTTAAGAATCAAATTGCATTTCGATAACTTTTTTAATAGGGGTGTGTTTCATGAAAAATCCATTTATAAAAATGGCCACAGGTTTATATATTAGCTATTTTATTTTAGGCATGATCAATATTATCATCGGGTCAAATATGGAGAATTTGTCCAATCAATTAAATACAAGTGCCTCAGGGATAAGTTACTTGGTTTCTGCTATAGGAATCGGTAAGTTAGTTTCCTTGTTTTTCGCCGGTAGACTGTCGGATAAATTAGGAAGGAAACCATTTGTTGTTTCAGCATCTTTTATCTACCTAATCTTCCTCATAGGTATACCTTTGGCTCCTAACTATACATTGGCATTTATATTTGCTGTATGTGCTGGTATTGCAAACTCATTTTTGGATGCTGGTACGTATCCAGCACTTATTGAGGCTTTTCAAAAGAAAGCTGGTTCCGCAACCGTATTAATAAAAGCGTTCGTTTCAGTCGGTGCCGCACTTCTTCCATTTATCATGGCGTTCTTTATAGCTAGAGATATGTTTTACGGGTATACATTCTTCTTAATGGCTGCTGTTTATCTTGTTAATGGATTTTTCCTGCTTAAGGTTTCATTTCCAGATCATAAAGCTCAAAGCCAGACTCAAGATGATGCACAAGCTGTGCCGCTTCAACACCAATTCCTCTCAAAACCGAAGTTTGGCCAGGAGGGGGTGGCCGTCATACTATTAGGCTTCACATCAACTGCTTTATTCATGCTGGTTCAAGTCTGGCTCCCGAACTTTGGACAAGATGTATTGGGGCTAACCCAGGCTAAGGCTGTTCAATTGCTTAGTTACTATAGCATTGGCTCCCTTGTTTCTGTCATTTTACTAGCAGTTCTATTGAATAAAGTAATTAAGCCCATTACCGTCATGATTATCTATCCGATCATTGCAGCATTATCTTTATTGTCACTCATTTATATCCAACAACCATTTATAACTGTTTTGAGCGCTTTCTTCATTGGGCTTTCAACTGCAGGGGTGTTCCAATTGGCCATGACAATAATAACAGAGTTCTTCCCTGCCAATAAAGGGACGATTACTTCATATGTAAACATTGCAGCTAGTTCAGCATTTATCATCATACCTTTCGTTACAGGTATCATTTCTAAGAGTGCTGGTTTAACTGCGGTCTTCTTGTTTGATGTGGCAATTGCGGTAGTTAGTATTTTATTGGCAGTATTCGTTGCCTATCGATACAAAAAGGTAATTAAGATTTCCAATTAAACGGTCTAGCCGAACATCAGAGGGGCATGAATCCCCACTGATGATAATGATAAAAGGGGGAAACATCCATGAAAACAATCACGATTAAAGACGTAACGATCGGAGAAGGGGTTCCAAAGATCATCGTTCCACTGATGGGGACAACTGAAGAAGAACTGCTTAAAGAAGTTGAAACGGTAAATGCGCTACAGCCGCATATCATTGAATGGCGAGTAGATGTTTATGAACAAGTTGAAAGCTTAGAAGCCGTTTCGGATATGATTTCTAAACTTAGAAGTGCTGTACCTAATACTTTGCTGCTTTTCACTTTTAGAAGCCATAAAGAAGGCGGGAACAAGGAAATCAGCGATGAATATTATTTCAAGCTTCTTCATGCAGCAATTGGAACGAAGAATATTGATCTTGTCGATGTGGAATTGTTTTTTGAAGAATCATCAGTGAAGGAGACTGTAAAAGTAGCTGAGGAAAATGGCGTATACGTAGTAATGTGTAACCATGATTTCGATAAGACACCAGCAAAAGAAGAAATCATTTACCGATTGCGTAAAATGCAGGAATTTGGCGCCCATATTCCAAAAATCGCTGTAATGCCGCAAACTGTTGGTGACTTACTCGTTTTATTAGATGCAACTTACACGATGAAAACAAAGTATGCCGATCGTCCATTCATTACGATGTCAATGTCGGGCACAGGTCTGGTCAGTCGATTATCAGGCGCGGTGTTTGGATCTGCTTGTACATTCGGTGCCGGAAAAGAAGCATCTGCCCCAGGACAAATTCCTGTTACTCAATTAAGGGATGTATTGGAGATCATTGATCAAAACATTTAACTCATAATTCCTTCCAAGAAGGAATTTATATAAGTTTTTAAAATCAGGGGGAATAGAACATGGAAAATTTAGGACGTATTAATGGGAAAACGGAATTGGTAGGATTGCTGGCAACACCTATCGGACACTCTTTATCACCTGCCATGCATAATTTGGCTTTCGATAAATTAGGCTTGAATTGCGCCTATTTAGCATTTGAAGTAGGAAACGAACAGCTGGAAGATGCAGTCAAAGGGATGCGTGCATTAAATGTAAAAGGATTTAACGTATCCATGCCTAATAAAATGAAAATACTTCCATATCTTGATGAATTGGCAGACAGTGCTAAATTTTCCGGGGCCGTTAATACAGTTGTCAATGTTGATGGTAAGTTCGTAGGTCACAGTACCGACGGAATGGGGTATACCCGGAACCTAAAAGAACATGGTATAGATATTAAAGGCAAGAAAATGACTCTTATCGGTTCTGGTGGGGCTGCTACTCCAATTGCCATTCAATCTGCGCTGGAAGGTGTGGCGGAAATCAGCATTTTTGCTCGTGATGATGCTTTCTTCCCACAAGCAGTAGAGAATGTACGAATCATCAATGAAGATATGAAGCATTTAAATGTGAAAGCCAATGTATATCCTCTTGAAAATGTTGAACAATTAAAGGCTGAAATCGCAACTAGTGATATTTTGGCAAATGGAACTGGTGTTGGCATGAAACCACTTGAAGGCTTAAGTGTCATTCAAGACGAATCAATGCTGCGTCCTGATTTAATCGTAACCGATGTTGTTTACATCCCACGTAAATCTAAACTAATGGAACAATCTGAGGCTGCCGGTGCTACAGCTATTAATGGTCTTGGGATGATGCTTTGGCAAGGCGCATTGGCCTTTGAATTATGGACAGGTCAACAGATGCCTGTTGATTACATCAAAGAGCAATTGTTTGCAGAATAAGATGATTCCACTCTGGAGATTATTCTCCATTTTATCGTAATAGAGGTTTATTCATACTCGATGTGCATCATCGTTATATGATTACCATCAAATGAGTGCAGAAACCTCGGAGCTAAGAAAATGCAGGGAGTGAAATCCCTTGTTTTTCTTAGCGTTTTTTTTTGAAAAGTATTTAAATGGATATCATAAAGGGGAGGCTTTAATGTAATTACATTTTGCATTAAAGGGTTCTTGGGGAGAAACACAACGTGATTTATTATAGGGGTGTAATAATGAAAAATCAGTATTATAAAGCGGCATCTGGCATGTATATTAACTATTTTCTGCTGGGGATGGTTAATATAATTCTCGCCTCAAACATGACCTCTTTAACAAAACAATGGGATACGGACTCTACTGGCATCAGTTATCTTATTGCAGCAATAGGAATAGGCAGATTACTCACGTATGGTCTCTCGGGAGTATTATCAGATAAATTTGGAAGAAAGCCATTGATTATTGTCTCTTCGGTAATAATGGGAGTTTTTTTAATTGGGATTCCATTTTCCCCCACATATGAAATGGCCTTTGTATTTGCTTTACTTGCGGGAATTTCCAACTCAGCCATGGATGCTGGTACATATCCGGCGCTAACTGAAATGTTTCCTGAATCTGCTGGTTCCGCCAGTGTTATGGTCAAGGCTTTTGGTTCACTTGGTGCAACAATTCTACCATTCCTCATCTTGTTTCTTACTAGGAACCAATTATTTTACGGGTTTGCATTTTTATTACCAGCTGTCATCTATTTCATGAATATGATCTTTATGTTGTCCGCTTCATTTCCAAAAAGCAAATCCGATGCTGTCAGTCATGAGGAGGCTTTGCATATGAACAGGTTCATAACTGAACCTAAATTTTGGAGCGAAGGAGTCGCACTAATCATAATTGGGTTTACATCAACTGCGTTATTTACAGTTTCGCAAATCTGGTTACCGAGTTTCGGCCAGGAAGTTGCAGGGATGCCATCTTCAGGTGCAATTAAATTATTGAGCTATTATAGTGTTGGATCACTGATTTCCGTCCTGCTATTATCCATCTTATTAAACAAATGGATTAAGCCTGTGACGGTGATATTGCTTTATCCAATGATTACTTTACTTACGGTAATCATCATATTAACGATACATTCACCTATTGTCTTAAGTATTAGCTCCTTTTTCCTTGGAGCATCGACAGCTGGAATATTTCAATTAACCATTGCAATAATGACTGAACTTTTCTGGAGGAAAAAAGGAACTGTAACAGGTATCGTTGCGACGGCATCCAGTTTGGCGAGCGTCATTTTACCAATTGCAACGGGCTTGATCGCTAAGAGTGGGGATATATCGCATATATTTCTTTTCGATTGCTTTATTGCAACTATAGGAATCCTAGCTGCAGCTTTTGTTTATTACCGGTATAAAAAATTGACACAGCACCTGACCATATTTAACCACGGCTAAAAAATATTGAAGGATTATTAAAACTCCATCTTCTAAAACTAGGGTGGCGTTTTTTGGGGACTGTTGAATATTGGATATAGATGTATTGGAGTGTTATTAATCGATGAGATACCCATGTTCCAAAAGCAAAGGTGTAATATTGACAGTAACTATATTATTATTATAGTAAGAACATGATAATAATAAGTAGATCAAAAATACATTCAAGATGGTGATTGAACTATGAAACAATCCAAAAAAGGGCGGGTCACGCTGCAAGAGGTAGCGAAACATGCTGGGGTATCTACATCCACTGCTTCCCTTATCGTTCGTAATAACCCCCGAATATCGGAAGCGACGCGAAAAAAGGTATTAAAATCCATGCATGAATTAGGCTATGTTTACGATAGAATTGCAGCAAACCTAAGGTCGCAGAGTTCCGATACTGTAGGAATCATTATTACCGACATATCAAATACCTTTTTTTCTGAATTCCTGATAGGCGTTCACGATGCATTGGATGAGGTCGGGTATACAGTGTTGCTGGGGACTACATTCGACTCGGTTGCAAAGCAAGACCATCTCCTTTCGACCATGATGGAACATAGGGTGGGAGGCCTGATTCTTTGTCCTGTCTCTGAAAGCTCACAAGATACAATTGAACGGTTAAATGAAATTGACACGCCGATGGTCCTTGCTGTTAGGGAACTACCTGGAGTGAATAGCGACTATGTAGGCATAGACTATCCAGAAGGAGCCAGGATTGCTGTTGAGCATCTCCTTGGAAAGGGGCATAAAAGAATTGCGCTCCTTGGTGGCATCAAGGAATCTTCTACTTGGATCGAGAGAATGGAGGGATACCGTGAAGCTCTTTCAAGAGCGGGATTGGAAGTGGATGAATCGTTGGTGATTGATAGTGCCCCTACACGGGAAGGGGGGCTGGAGGCTGTATTGAAAGTACTTGAGAATCCTAATCCGCCTACGGCGATTTTTTGCTTTAGTGACTTAATTGCCTTCGGTGTTATGCAAGGATTAATGATGAAAGGATATACACCTGGAAAAGATATAGATATCGTAGGGTTCGATAACGTTCCAGTCGCAGAAATCTATCATCCTCCGCTAACGACCATTTCCTCATTCCCTAGACGCATTGGAAAAGAGGCAGCGAATCTTCTGTATCAACAAATGGAGAAAATTGAACGTGAACAACAGCGAATCATATTGAATCCAGAACTGATTATTAGAGAGTCTTCCTAAAAAAGAAAAATAAAAAGGTGATTAGTTTACAGGAGGCTAGGTATCCATACCGCTGTTCCCTTTTCATCTTTTCTATTATTCTTTTATTGGGAACGTTGACTACATAACAAAAAGGATGTTCTTACTTAAGCGGTTCATAAATATCCCAGGCCACTTTCAATGAATCGACTATGAAGTCTGCCACTTCATCAACATCAAGATCATTGGTATTCACTTTTGAATGATGATAGGAGTATATTTCTTGTCTGGTGTAAAAGAGTTCTTCGATTTCCTCAAGGGACCGACTTTGTAAAACAGGTCTACTATCAATTAGTAAGCCTATTCTCTCTTTCCAGTATTCCCAAGATAAGTCCAGATAAAAGACAATGCAATTGGATAAACAGATATTCCGTATATCCTCTTGTAAAAATGCCCCGCCTCCTACTGAAATGATTTTCAATTGTTGTTGACTAAAGTTTTCAATCACACTTTTTTCTTTTTCGCGAAAAGTTTTTTCCCCAAACTTCTTGAATATTTCTGTAGTGGGCATATTGAATTCCTTTTCAATTTCTTGATCTATATCAATAAAATCCCTATATAATTTCCTTGCTACTTTCTGACCGATCGTCGTCTTTCCTACTCCCATAAAGCCAATAAAAACGATACTTTGCATCCTCAAAGATGTGTTTTTATTAATCATTTATAAATCCCTCTCCCAACTATTTTTATAATGATTAAAAGTCTCTCCTGAAATTTTTAAAATATATTTATTATAGTATAAGAAAGTAAAATTGTAAAAAAATTTTTTAATATTTGGACAATGAAATTCCGTGATTTAACGGTTTATTTTAAATCAATCCATTCGAAAGGAACAATCAGTTTTCATTATTCGATTTATACATCTAATTATACGTTTCTTCATCTATACAGTTTGTTATTGCCGTTACCTATCACTTGCAAGCTTTATGGATTTTGCCAAAAGCATTACTAGGTTGAAGGGGAATGTGTTTCAAACGGGTCTTTGAATTAATTAAATGGGTGGGAGCAATGATTTTGTTTGATTATATGTTTTAAGCGGAAGCCAAGGTACGACAAGTGCATTTATTCCTACTTACAGTGATTAAATCATTTAACAAAGAAATGTTTGAAATGTGTTGACTTTATATTGGGAAAGGATTAATATAAATAAGCACCAACTAAGACAAGCGAAAAACTTCATCACTTTCGGCAGATTGCTGAAAGAAATAACTATTGACTTCTTACTATGAAAATGATAAGATGAAATGGTCGCTGAAAAACACAGCGATTTAAAATAAGTTAAAAACTTCGCAGAAGTTGACAACTAATCAACGAGATGTTATGATGAATAAACAGCCGTTCGAAAGAACGATTGTGAAAATTGCTCTTTGAAAACTGAACAAAACAAAGCGCCAACGTTAAATTTTAAGTGAGCACACACTATCAAAAAAGCAAATGAGCAAGTCAAACATTTCTTCGGAGAGTTTGATCCTGGCTCAGGACGAACGCTGGCGGCGTGCCTAATACATGCAAGTCGAGCGAATCGA
>NZ_VHIK01000089.1:0-13312 GCF_006680105.1 Bacillus sp. B4EP4a | reverse complement strand
TATTAACCATGTTTTATATATCGGTAATAATTAAATATATTTAATGAGACCTTTTTAAAACCTTCTGGTGGAGTTTTTATTCATTTAGTCTTTAACCTGTTGTAATAGAGGTTTTAAAAAGGTCTCATTAAATATATTTAATTATTACCGATATATAAAACATGGTTAATATATAACACGGGGAAGGAATAAACAAAGATGAATAAACTCAGTACGAAAATAGGTTTTGTCCTTTTAACAGGCATGGTCATTACATTAATTGGAAGTTTACTATTGATGTATAAAAGTACAAATGATACGGTTGAGAAAACAATCGCTATGAGCAGCTTAGACATAGCAAGCAACATCTCTCAAGGAATTAATCCAATATCTTATGCTGATTTTTTAAGTAATCAATCCGAAACCTCTACATATTGGGAGATACGCGAACAGTTAGACGATTATAGGCAAAAAACTGGAGCATTATATGTATATACATTGGGGATTAACAAAAGTAGCGAAAAAGTCCATATTCTTATAGATGGAATGGGTAATGGAGATAAAAAAGCATCCCCCATTTTAACACCCACAACCGCAACTTCATATCAGGATGTAGAAAGAGTCATGAAGGGAAAGGTTTCTACCACTTCCATCGTTCATGATCCTGAATATGGTGACTATTTATCCGTTTTTGTTCCCATAAAGAAAGGGGACGAGGTCATAGGAATACTAGGGGTGGATATTGATGCCAGCAAAGTCGACGCAACTGCTAGCAAGGTTCTGGGCGGCATCCTTCCACTGACCATAATAATCAATGTAATCTTAATGGCGATCGTAGTGGGTGCCTTAATATGGTTCTTGACTAAAAAGTTAAGTCCCCTTCTTAAAGTCAGCTTGGCTGCAAAGGAGATCTCAAATGGGAATTTATTAACTGCCAATAAACTGATTAGCAACATAAAAGTAAATGGGGACGATGAAATCAAGGTTTTAGTGAAATCCTTTGAAGAAATGATTACCAATACAAGTAGGATCGTCAACTCCATGAAAAGCTCATCATTCCAGCTTTTGGAGTCATCAAGTGATATCGAACACAAAATCAAAGAAATGGATACTTCCACACAATATATCGTTAATGGCATTCAGCAAGTCGCAGGAGCTGCGGAAGTACAATTGCACAGAAGTGAAGAATCATCGAGGGTCATCGAGGAAATGACCATAGGGATACAAAGAATTGCAGAAGCTTCTTCAGAAGTCAGCGAACAGACAAATCATGTTTCAACTAGAATGTCCATTGGAAATAAAGATATAAATGAACTCTCAAATCAAATTCTGCAAGTAAAAGATGTGATGCTGCAAACAAGTTCAAAAATAAAGAAATTGGACGAACAAGCAAATGAAATTGTGAATATTGTACATTTAATTACAGGAATTGCCGAGCAAACAAACCTGCTATCACTAAATGCGGCAATTGAAGCTGCTAGAGCCGGTGAGCAGGGTAAAGGTTTTGCGGTGGTATCGAACGAAGTACGGAAATTGGCAGTAGGTACGAAGGAATCTGCTATCAATATACAAGAGTCCCTACTACATTTTAAATCCATCATAAATGAGTCAGTGAAAATGATGGAAACTGGAACTAAAGAGGTAGAGGAAGGGACAAAATTTGTCCTGAATACAAGAGAAACTTTTAAACAGACTATAAAATCTTTTGAGCATGTTAGTGATCAGATTCAAGAAATATCAGCCATCACAGAGCAAATGGCAGCGAGTTCTCAGGAAATCAATGCTTCGATAGAAGATTTTGCAGTGTTAACAAGGGAAACTGCAGTGGCTTCAAAACAAGTGGCACAATCAACAGATCAACAAGCGAAATCCATGGAGGATATTTCCTTATCAACCTCCTCGATGGTAAAACTCGCTAATGACCTGGAAACATCTGTTGAACAGTTTAACGCGTAAACATCTTGAACCACTATTCTATTACTATATTAAGAAAGGGATTTTGCTTTAATGCAAAATCCCTTTCTATTTTACTTAGTTGATTTTAGTTTCAAATTACCTTCATATGGTATATGTTCAACTGTTATCGTTATTTCTTTTCCATCTTTATCTTTACCGATTCTTTTATAAGTGAATTTATCTTCATTAAGCTCTGTAAGTTCAAGAACTGCGCCATACTTATTTTCCCCTTGTGAAACAAGGGCTCTTATCTTATTTCCATGAACAACATCGTAAAAGCCGTAATCACCACGGCTTTCACCGGTTTTAGCATCAAAAAATTCATACTTATTTGTTTTATCATCGTATTTTGCCAGTCCTAAATAATTAGAGTTATAGCTTGATACATCATTTCCCTTTTCATCCAATGCCACCGTTCCTTGCCATGGAGTGCTGGATAAAATTTTGTCACCATCAACGTCTGTAACTACTTCTCCTGTGTAAGTTTCCAATTTTTTGTCTGGATCAGTAAAGGAAAGTTCTGTTTCAGTATAAGGAATATGATCAACAAACACCTCTACGTCGTTACCTTTTGCATCTTTACCCATTCTTTTATAAGTAAACATATCCTTATTCAGTTCTGTTATTTCAACAACGGCTTGGTAACCCATTGATTCTGAAATTAACACTCGCATCTTCCCATTTGTGATAAAGAAAGTTCCTTTATCACCACGACTTTTTTTAGTATTTTTATCAAAAAATTCATATCTCGATGCTTCAGCATCATATTTCGCTAGACCAATAAAGTTTGCGTTTTCCTTTGTTAAATCATTATTATTCTTATCATAAACTTTTGTTCCTTGCCAATTCGTGCCACTAAGAATTTTAGTCATTTCCTGTCCTGCGGTTAACTTATGTTCTTGTTTACTCTCTTTAGCAGTTTGTTCATGCTTCTGAGCACTTTGATTGTCTTGTGCGTTTGTGTTGCATCCTGTTAAAGCCAATGTTAACCCAAGTAGTATAGATGATGAAATTTTTGCTTTTTTGTTCATTTTTTCGTCTCCTCAATATTTTATGGTTGTAATTAATTAGTAGTGCAATTGACATTTCAAATTGCAAGTATCGGCGATCGATTATTTTGCTCCTGCGGATAGTAAAATTTGTTCAATCTCTTTAAATCCTTTCTCACGGGCATGTTGTATAGGTGTCATACTACCATTATCAGGGATGTTGACATCTGCCCCATGATCAATTAGCAATTTCACTGTTTCCTGCTGTTTTCCATCACCATTATTCAAAATGATAGCTTCTAGCAAAGCTGTCCAGCCGAGATCATTTACATGATTCACATCAATATCGGTTTTAGTAAGGAGTTCTTTAATAACCTCAACATAACCATGTTCCGAAGCAGGGATTAAAGCCGTTCCTCCATAACGGTTTGTAATAGACGCATACAAGAAGGGGCTATTTTTCATGTCATCCTGAATGTTGACGTCTGCACCCGCTTCAATAAGGATTTTTGCAGTCTCTACATCATTGTTATAAGTCGCAATCATAGTGGCGGTTCGCCCTTCCGAGTCCTGTGTATTAATATCAGCACCTTGCTCAATCAAACTTCTTATTCTTTCCGTTTCATTTCGTTCTACAGCTTGAATCAGTTGTTCATTCATTCCCTTTCCTGTCTCCTTTTCTTGTTTATTTAACTCTCCTTCGTTATCTAAGACACAGGCTTGAAGGATGAAAAGGCAGCAGATGACAATCGTTAGCCGTCTCCACATGAAACACACCATCCTTTCCCCGTTTGTACATCATCTGCCCCTAAAAGATTTTCCGTCATTTTGATGCACTAAACAAAAGGGCTTGTTCTAAAATGCTTTTTAAGGTTGCATGAGGTTTTTTTCTCCCTTTTATTTTTAGTTGCTTACTTATTCCATCTTCATTATATTAGTGCCTATTCTTAAACTCCCTCTAAACAATTTCTTAAAAAATGATTAACTTATTCATAAAATTTCTTAATGTTTATAAAAAAATCCCGCCACCTTCGTGACGGGTCATAAAACATGCTATTTAAACATTAAAGCGATACCCTGCTCCCCAAACGGTTTCCAAAAATTTAGGATGTGCAGGATTTCTTTCAATTTTTTCACGTAGTTTCCTGATATGGACGGTGACAGTCGAAACATCTGCAGCCGATTCCAATCCCCAAATATTTTCATAAAGCTGCTCTTTGCTTAATACTTGATTCGGATGCATGACAAAAAACACTAAAGTATCGAATTCCTTCGTTGTAAACGGGACCACTTCCCCATTTATGTGAACTCTGCGTGCTGACTTATCTATTGAAATCCCATGAACATAGATTGAATTAGATTTGGGGTGACTTCCTGATAAACGTTCATAACGCGCTAAATGCGCTTTCACTCTTGCAACTAGTTCACTTGGACTAAATGGCTTTGTAATATAATCATCTGCCCCTAAACCAAGTCCCCGAATTTTATCAATATCTTCCTTTTTGGCGGATACAAGCAATATCGGAATATTATGGACTGCACGTATTTGTTTGCATATCTCAAATCCATTCAATCCTGGAAGCATGATGTCTAAAATGATTAAATGATAATTTCCTTGAAGGGCCTGTTGGAGACCTGCATCACCTGTATGTTGAATATCGACACTAAAATCATTTATTTCCAAATAGTCCCTTTGCAATTCAGCAATACTGACTTCGTCTTCAATAAGTAATATCTTTTTCACATTTCCTCACCTTTCTTTATGGAAAAGAAGACACTTGTTCCTTTTCCTATCTCGCTAGTAGCCCAAATATCTCCTCCATGCTCGCCGATAATTTTTTTTGCGATCGCAAGCCCTAAACCGCTTCCACCTGTCAGAGAATTTCTAGATTGCTCAGCACGATAAAAGCGGTTAAAAATATAAGGCAATGCAGAAGATTCTATTCCATAGCCATTATCTGTTACTTGTACGACTACATCATATTGTCCTTCATGCAGAGAAATGGAAATGTGTTTTTCATTTTTATCCATATACTTTACACAATTACTGATTAGGTTGGCCAATACACGTTTTAGTTTCTCTCTATCCGCTGTCACGTGTATCGGTTCATGCAGCTGTTGAAGTTCAATCTGGATTCCTTGTTGAAGTAAATCCAATTGAAGTTCATCTACGTAGTCTATTAAATATTTATCTAGTCTGACCGTTTCAAAAGTGAATGGTTCTTTTTTTAAATCCAGCTTGGAAAATAAAAACAATTCATCTATCAATGAATCCATATCTCTTGCTTTTAGGTATACAGTCGATAAATACTTGTCCATCTTCTGTGGGGTGTTTGCTACTCCGTCTTTTATCCCCTCTACATATCCCATAATCGAAGTGATCGGTGTCTTCAAATCATGAGAAATATTGGAAAGAAGTTCTTTACGATTTTCCTCATACTGAAGCTGAAGGTTTACGGACTCTTTTAACTTTTTTCTCATTTCCTCAAACTCCCTATTCAATTGTCCTATTTCATCATTCGAAGTCGCTTTGATTTCAAAGTTTAAATCTCCTGATTTTATACGCTCTGCTCCTTCTTTAAGTATTGAGATAGGTTTGATGATGCTTCTTGAAACTAAATAATTTAAAAGTCCAATAATCATTACAAACAGTAATAACAATAGCGCGAATAAAATGGGAAATGACTCGCGGGTCAGCTCAGCAAAGGAACTTGCCTTTCTCAATACAAAAATACTTCCTTCACTTTTATCAGAAAAATAAAAATCAAACTTTACATATGTGAAAAAAGTGTCTTTCATTTTGATTGTGTCCCGCGTATTGATGTTCGTTTCTTCGAACATAGGAAGTGATTGAACCAAGCCTAGCTTATCAAGTGTGGGAGACGTATACTCAATGTTATTATCTTTTCTAACGACAATCTTAATATCTCTATGTTCAATCTTCTCCAGCTGTTCTTCATTCAAAAGCTGCTCTGGATTATTTTTTGCCAAAAGCTTTAAATCGAGAAACACACTTTCTTCTACTGCAGTCAAAGGTTTTTGGAGATAAGATTTTTTGTATAAATGCTCTATCGATTTTATATCGCCTGTTATTGCAAAAGTAAGTAAAAATCCAGCTGCTAAAAATAAAGTGATGGAAATAAGAATTACGCCAACGTAGGACAATAGAAACCTCATTTTAATTGACAAATATTTTCACCCCATATCGATCTCTCGTTTACGATTTTAGAAAAGTTCACCGTTTATCCGCTGTTCTTGCATGGAAAATGTTTTCCACGATAATTTTTCTTAGAACTTTAAAAAAACATATCACACAAATCTTAAAATTTTCTAAAATACATAGAAAAAATTCTATGTCGGTCTACAATTTTTTAATTATAAAACGTTCCAGTTGTTTTCAGAAATCGCTCCATTTCTGCCTACTGTATGCCAAGCCTCCTCGACGAAAGCTTCTCTCGGGTCTCGGCTAGCTAATTTTTTGATAAAATATTAGATTTTCATCCTACCTTTTATAATAATGGAATGGTTTATAAATTATCCAAGAGTTAAATAAAGCTGCACTTCAATGATTAATAAATTAATAACTATACCTTTATTTTGATGTATTATCCTAACAAAGATACGAAATAAATGAGTAATAAACCATTATAAATTAAGAAAAAGCGAACTTCCCCTTAAGGAAAGTCCGCTTTTTACTAATACAAATTTCAAGAAAAGTTCACCTGTTCTTCTCATTCATTTGGTGAAACGATCATTTGGTCATCCAATCTAATATCGTCAATCGACCAAAACCAATTATTTTTCGCATTATGCATTCTCCATTGTACTGTCATCGAAGAAGCATCTTCAGGAACCTTAATCGATTTAACTTCATACTTATTCAAAACATGTCCATTTTTATTATCGGAAGCAGCTTTATTGTCATAAACGAGAACTTGTTGTTTTTCCCCATTATCAAAGACAGCAGTTACTTCAGCTGTTTGCGTTCCTTCTTGTTTATAATGGGATGCAAATCCTAAGTACAGATCTTTTGCACCATCAACTTTTACAGAAGGTGAAGTTAATGTACTATCAAAAAAACCTTTTGATGATGGTGAACCGTTATCATCCCATTCATCAGGATCCGCTACAGCTATAACACCTTGACCAAGCTCAAATTTGTTACGATCTTGGTCTTCTGCTTTTGTCCAAAAGTCCTTTGTTGTGAAGCTCCATCCTTGCCACTCCATTGTACCGGCTGGCATATTTGAGCTATTTGTCACCGACCAGCCGTTAGGGGCTGCATGGCTCCAACCGAGAATAGAACTTGGAATGTTTTCATTCACTGCTGGCTTTAATCCAGACTCTAATTGGTCAAAACTTTCTCCAAGCAACATGTTTACGAATACATTTATATTCTTGGAGCCAATTATTTGGCCGCCCTCGTAAGCAGTAATCGTGAATTGTGATGATCCGGAACTTTCCTTACTAGGTGTAGCTTTAATTGGCAACATTTTTTCTTCAGCTCCCGAAAGCTCATAATCAAGTTCATTGTGCTCCAAACTCCAACCTTCAGGTGCATCAACTTTAATTTTCCCCTTCACACTACCATTTCCAAAATTTTTCATCTTCACTTGGAGTGTAGTCGATTCACCTTCCGTTACTAAAGAAGGAGAAGCTAGTGCTGAGACCATTTCCAGGGCTTTTGTCTGGCCTTCAGCCAGTAACACCTTTTTACTGCTATTGTTAAATGAATCTAGTGCTTGTACCTTAATTTCATAATCTGTACCTGGCTTAAGACCAGCTACAGGGAACTCTAAATTCTTTGGAACAGGATCAATATAGAATTCAGAAAATGCGGTAAAGTCTGCGTCTAACTCCCCTGTTTCCTTGTTTTTGGCTGTAATGTGATAAGAATGTACTAGCATGTTATCTTTTGCCTGCGGAAATGTAACATTTAAACTTTTTAGTGTCGATTTTTCTTTTACAATCGAAGCCTTGTCTTTAACTGCAAAAACCGGTGGTAACTGATCTCGATCGTCTGTATATTTAAAGTTATTTTTTTTAGAAGGATTTTTGATTACCCATGGTTTTCCTGTCCAATCGTCTTTATGAAAGTCACGTTTTTTAAGGACAACTTCATTATTATAAACTTCTACAATCATACCTTGACTAATATCCCGATATCCTTCAGGATGAAACCCTTGAAGTTTGCCCGGCTCTAATTCCAAATAACTTACAGAAGACGTGCCAACAGACGTAAAGTCTTTTTGATGAATCGTTCTAGGGTCTTCAAGTGGATAATGAGAATGGCCTGAAAATGTAATAACCTGTGGATGTTTCTTTAATGTATCATATAAAAGTTCTTTATTTTCCTGAGTTCCCCATAAGTCACTTCCATACACAGTGTCTTTAATGTGTTGATGAAGAAAAACAAAGATTGGTTGGTCCGGATTCTCTTTTTCTGCTGCAGCTAACTTTTCGCCTAGCCAGTTAATTTGATTAACAGAATATAAACCATGCGTATTACCATTTTCCGGACTTAACGTAATAAAATCATATCCATTTACTTTTTTATGATAGTAAAGAGAATCCATTCCTGTTTTCTCGAGAAAACGATCTTGTGCTTTTTCTACTGAAAGTCCATTCCAATAATCATGGTTTCCCATTGTAAACATGGATTGGACATCCCCTTGTTTCTTCTCATTATAAATGGAGAAAAACTTATCATATTCAGTAGCGTATCCATAGTCCGTTAAATCCCCAACGACAACAAAAGCATCCTGTTTAGGCGCAGCTTTGTTTAATTGATCCATGGCTGTTCTAAACTTGTTCATATCAGCAGATGATCCATCATCTATATGTACATCACTGATTACAGGAAAAACGAGCTCCGGTTTACGTTTATTATCTGAATTTGAAGATTCCGAGAATGCTTGTACATTTGATAAAGATGTTGTTAATCCTACAGTTACAACTGTCAACATTGCAGCAAATTTATTTTTCACTTTCAAAATCAATTCCTCCTATTTATCGTTTAGCCGCTTTAATTATGTAAGTATTTTGCAAAAAGACAAATATCCTCCTCATTTTTAAATTTTTATGTGGTTTACCAATTTAAATAGTAACTTTACATTATTAATAAAATATTAGTTCAGTGTAATTTAAATATTAATAAATCAAAAAATACCTATGGCCAATAGTCCTCCGTTCACTTAAATTGATTCTGGAGGAAAACTTAAGATAATTTTTCGCTTGTAGTAATGAATTGCCATTGCTTGATGGGAATGGGGAACTATCCCTTAACTACGTAGTTATCCGGGTTATAGTAATATTTATATATATGGTAAATGATTCCAAAGTACATAGAAATACCAATTTTCATATGGTAAAGTCGAGAAGAAGGAAAGGAGAGAGGTTATTATAAAAAAATTATTAAATATTGTGATGGTAATAACGCTTGTCTTTGGACTGTTTTTTGCGATTGGACCGATGAATAAAGCATTTGCCTTGTCCTACGATAATACAAACCCTTATTCGACAGGTTGTGCTTCTAAAAGCCCAATCACTTATGAAACGGAATATATTTATAAAAACGGTGTGAAAATTGGATATGTGCAGCTAAAAGGAAGTGCGTATTGTCATACGGCGTGGGGTTACTTAAAGTTTTATTCGGCTGCTCCTTACGATTATTATGCAAATGTTTGGGTTGACAGTTTTAATGGCAAGACCAAGAGAGCATTTACAAGTTGTGCTAGTTCCGGTGGTAACGGATGGATAATGAAAGGCCAGACATCCTGTTATACTGCACAATTATGGAATTTAGATCCGTATAATGCTTTGGCCAAAGCAGGTATTTATTCTTCAAGCGGGGCTCTCATTATTTCTGCGAACACTGGTCGTTATTAATGCAAACTTCCTGTTAACGACTTTTCTCGGTGGAATTGCGTTTTGGGCAACTTTCTTCATTTTTCCTAATAAGTACAGTCCATTTCGCAGTTAAATGCCTGATCAATTTTCTTTGTTAACAATCCCACGGATCTTAATGGATTTTATCATTCCAGCTCATGGATTTGGAACGACCTATGCTGTTTATACGTACTCGTTCCAATCCTGAATGGAATGGAAGCACCAAGTAGTTCAATAAGTTTAATCTTGTTGGCTACGGATTTATTTCCATTTTCAGCAACATACTCGCTGGTAAAATTGCCAGCTACAATGCTGTCGAACTCCTCCGGTTTTTTTCCCTCGTGCAAGCAATTGCTTCTGATCAGTTTTTATTGGACGAAAGATAATTTTATCTTTGGATAGGTTGTTAACATTAGCTTGATGTCATTAATGGCCATCCTTTTCAATTTTTTATGATAGTATAATTGAATCAATGGAGTCCTCCTTACATTGAAGCGATCCGTTTTCTTGCTTCCCAAACGTCACGGATTTTCATATCTTTTCTTTCCTTTGTTAGTTTTATATTTATCATGTTGTCCTCCCCACCTTGATCATTATTCTAAGGATTCATAAGATAAATACTAATTTTCTATAAGATATATCAATTGTAAAACTGACTATAAAAGAGTGAAACTTTTCATACAGTTTGTTTTATAAAACTATTAATGTTGAGATTACATAATACTAAAAAAGAAAAATCCAGCCCCTATACCGTATCCATTTTCATTGATTATCCATGTATTCTAAAAAAATATTTTAAATTGGCCTTGCAATAATAAGGATTCCTTGTTATATTACAGTCAATTAAATATTTTCTTACTTCATACTTTTTGAAGTGAGGATAGAGGAGCAAAGACCATTAGTACACATTTTGAGGAGAATGAGATCCTATGACTATTGTGGAAAGGGGAATTTGCCGAAGCGGAAAGAATCTCATGTTCTTGAAGCTGGTTCTGCTATTGAATAAATGCAGGACTGTCATATAGGAAACTATATGGAGGGCTATCTTATGCGCGGAAACATTTTTTTGATAAATATTGTTTCTACTGCAGCAGCGAATCCTCGTTGTTGCTTTTTTGCGTTTACTCCTGAATGGCCCAAACCACCTCTGAATTTTTTAAAAAATTATACAAAAGGGTGTGAAGTTATGAATTTTGGCCAAGTTTTAACCGCAATGGTTACCCCGTTTAATCATAATGATGAGGTTGATTTTAATGCTACGAGAACTTTAGTAGATTATTTAATTGCTAATGGTTCTGATGGATTAGTAATAGCTGGTACAACTGGAGAGTCTCCTACATTAACTGAAGAAGAGAAAGTCGATTTATTCAAAATTGTTGTAGAAGTTGTTGATGGAAGAGTTCCAGTCATAGCTGGAACTGGCTCAAATAACACGAAGGCTTCTATCAGCTTAACAAAACAAGCAGAGGCAGCAGGAGTCGACGGAATCATGCTCGTTACCCCATACTATAACAAGCCGTCTCAAGAAGGATTATTTCAGCACTTTAGTGCTATTGCCCATTCAACATCATTGCCGGTAATGCTTTATAATATCCCAGGACGAAGTGTTGTGAACATGTCAGTCGAGACGATTGTTAGCCTCTCAAAAATCAACAATATTGTGGCAGTAAAAGAAGCAAGTGGTGACTTAGATGCCATGGCACAAATCATAAGCAAAACAACTAGCGATTTTACATTGTACAGCGGCGATGATGGGTTAACACTACCGGTTTTAGCCATCGGTGGAACAGGCATTGTTTCGGTTGCTTCACACATAATTGGTAATGAAATGCAAGAAATGATCAACAGCTTTAAAAATGGTGATGTCCATGGTGCTGCCACTGCACATCGTAACCTTCTTCCAATTATGAAGGCATTATTTGCTGCACCAAGCCCAGCACCGGTAAAATCAGCATTAAATATGCGGGGGTTAAATGTTGGAGGTGTCCGCTTACCATTGGTCCCTTTAAACTATGAAGAAAAAAGTGCACTACAAATAGCTCTTCAACCGAGTAACGCAGAAGCAATTTTGTTAAGTAAATAAACTTTATGTTTCATTAAGCGAGTCTTCAATACCGATTTTCTGATTAAAAATCATAATAAACGGGAGAAATTAAAAAAAGCAGTGCAACTCCGAAAGAAGTGTACTGCTTTTTAATCGATGCACAGCTCAGTGCTTAAACTAGTTGAGCATATAATGATTTTATAAGATTAAGGGCAAAAGGAGAATTTACATTTTCAAGAAAAATATATGGTGCATCAAGTAGGAATTGTAAATTTCAAATTTTCTATAGCAATGAATTTATCGGGGATTGATCATAAGCTTAGTATTTCTAGTGATGTTGATATGTAATTATTGAAAGACAGAGTCGTTCCTTATTATCCAATCTATAATCCTCCTTAACAAAATCAAAAGACGTTCAAAATTTTGAGCGAACATTATAGTTCAACTTAAAAATGGATTTATATCTACTCAAATAACTTGATAATGAATAAATAGCCTATGTTCTTTTTTAGCAAAGGCTATTTTTTTTGACAAGTTTTTTTATCCAACCCCTTTTTTCTCATGGCCTGAAGTTGCGGTCCTTCATTTTGATCCATGCTGCGGATTTGTATGTTTCCAAATTTAAGGACTTCATTTTTTTATTCCTTCTTCTACTTTTCTCTCTCTTGTTCTATCAAAAAACGTTCGTAAAAGTGTACTTTTACGAACGGGACTTTTTTTCTATATGGGTAAAACTGTTGAATATTTAATTTCTCTGAGAGCTAGGCTAGTTTGAATTCTTGTTATGCCTAGTTTATTTAGCTTTCTAATAAATATTTCTAATTCCTTCCGATCTTTGTTAGCCACTTTTAAAAGATAATCATACTCACCTGTTAAACAATGGCACTCTAATACTTCTGACATAGAAGCTAATGCCTTCTCCAAAACTTCCAGTTTTTCAGCTTGATGTATATTCGTACTCATAAAAATAAAACATAATAAATCAAAACCTAGCTTCTCCTGGTTTAAAATTGCTACTTGTCCATTAATAAATCCTTCATTTTCCAAACGTTTTATCCTTGAATGTATAGCTGGTGGAGATAACTTGACACGCTTTGCAAGCTCAGTATTGCTTAATTGTGCATCCTTTTGTAGTAAATCTAAAATTTGAATATCAACATTATCTAGAACCTTGCTTACGATAGATTCCACTTATAGTCACTCCTTTTACAATTGTTCCAAAAACAGTATCATCCCAATAGCAAAACTTAATTTAATTCTGTATATCAGTAATATTTTTTAATATTATTTTAAGTTTCTTCTATTATACAAAATAATATATAAAGTAACGAACTATAATGTTAAAATTAGCAGTAATTAATTATGAAAATTGAAATGTCATTGTGCACAATGGCTTCGATCTTTTTTCACTTAAACTGTGAAAGATGAAAAGGAGCAAAAAGATATGCAGTATTAT
>NZ_VHIK01000088.1:0-1585 GCF_006680105.1 Bacillus sp. B4EP4a | reverse complement strand
TTCGTATTATAAGGTTAGCCAGTTTTTACTGGTTGACCTTTTTTTAATAGAATCTATTATATCAGTAGCCAGGGTAGGACGTACGGGTGCGTGGGACATGATCCCGTGAAGTAAACTGTCTGCCCCCTACTTGTAGAAACATGTTTGAGGCTGGTTGGGACGTAGATCTCGTATAACAAGCGAAGCTATGACACTACATGGAGGACTAGGGGTACTGGTAAGTAAGTAGAGGAGGAAAAAACAATGAATCCAGTAGTGGGTCTGGATGTGGCAAAAGGAGAGAGTCAAGTTCAGGCATTTTTAGATCAATCTAAACCGTATGGGACGAGCTTTTCAATGAAGCACATCAAAGAGGAATTAGATCATTTTTTAGACTTTTTAAAAGAGATTGAAGAGGTGACAGGGCAGATGCCTATGGTCATTTTAGAATCTACAGGGCATTACCATACTCCGGTTATTCAATACTTGGAGGAACAAGGGATTCTATATATCTTACTAAATCCGATTATTTCTTATCAGGCAAAGAAGACCAGTTTACGGAAGGTAAAAACAGACGCAATCGATGCGTATCAGTTGTGTGTGCTGTATTACAAAGAGGATTTAGAACCTCATAAAATTAGAGGAATTCAGCTATTAGACCTTCGGAATTTGTCCAGACAACAGGAAATCGTAACGAATATGTATGTGGAGGCTAAACTTCAGTTTCACACCATTTTAGATCAAGTGTTTCCTGAATACCGGAAGGTTTTTGGGGATCTATATTCGAAGGTTTCTTTATTGATGTTAAAGGAATATCCTACTTCAGAGGCGGTATTAACAGCCGGAGAAAGTAGACTAGCAGAGAGTGTTATAGAGTTCTGTTCTAGCCGATCGGGTGAATGGGCATGTGAAAAAGCAAAAAAAATAATGGATTCCGCATCTAGAAATCCATTTCAAAAAAGCGTGTATGAAAGTCACGTAATCAATCTTCGTATGTATATTGAGTTGCTTTTTCATTACCAGGGACATCTTTCTGATTTAGAAGATCGTATAGTGGCCCTGGCAAATGAACTGGAAGAATATAAGATCATCCAATCGATTCCCGGTATCGGAGAAAAAATCGCAGCCACGATTATCTCTGAAATTGGTGAAATCGATCGGTTTAATCATCCGAAAAAACTGGTTGCCTTCGCTGGAGTAGATCCAAGTGTTCACTCATCGGGTAAGTTTACGGCAACCATTAATCGTATTACCAAAAGGGGCTCGAGCAGACTACGTCATTCTCTGTATCTTGCCGTACTGTGCGGCATAAGAAGTTCAAGGAACAAAAAACTTAAAGCATTCTATGATAAGAAAAAATCAGAAGGAAAACCTGCCAAAGTGTCAATCGTTGCCTGTATGAATAAGTTGCTTCATTGGATTTATGCTTTATTAAGCAGAAAAGAAACGTTCCTAGATTTAGCCTAATTAACGGTTTTGTGAAACAGAGAAAAATCCTTCCAAAAGGGTTTTGGAGGGTTATTTGGCATGGCCAAAAATAGTATAACATAAGGGAAATGAAAATTTTAGAGAAAGATATTGACATCCTATTAGCTGGTTTACTTCA
>NZ_VHIK01000087.1:0-3323 GCF_006680105.1 Bacillus sp. B4EP4a | reverse complement strand
CTCCATTGTTGAAAAATTAACTCAAGCAATTATAGGAACAGCCATAATTTTCAATTTTGACCAAGAAGCAAACCAAGCTGAAATTGGTTATGTGTTGCATAAACATCATTGGGATAAGGGGTATGGAACAGAGCTTGTTGCATTGATAAGTGATTTTGCATTTAAATCACTTAATCTTCATAAGCTCCATGCTATGGTAGTGCATGCCAATATTGGCTCTGCACGGATACTTGAAAAGAACCAGTATGAGTTAGAAGGACGATTAAAAGACCACTATTTTATAGAGGATAAGTATTATGATGCATTACTTTTCGGAAAAATTACTAACCTGGAAACTTAGCGTTCTTGTACAGATAAAAAGAAGAGGTTTGTTGACGATAAAATATAGTCCCTTCTTATTCAGTTAAAGGGTGCGATTCTTTAATAAGAATCGCTTTTCTTATAGAACTACCATGAAAATAAGTTTCTTTAAAAATGGAAAAATGACAATACTTAAGAAGACTCTGCTCAATCGTTTAAAAAAAGAGGAGAGCGTTAATTAATTAGTCTATGGATTAGGGTTGACTGGATTAAGGTCAGTATCAGTATTGACACTTCCTAACCATTTTCATTGTTTGTGGTGAATCGCCGATTTTTGCGATTCATGGATGGCTAACGGGTGCGTTAGCTGAAGATCGAAGCTGTCTTTAAGGCAGCTTTTTTACACAATGAATATTGATAAACCCATCAACATCCCATTGTGTTGTCAATTAAAGTCCACACATATTGTTTGTTGTTCAGGCAGGCATCCTCAAAAGTTTAGAAGAGTTAAAAACTAACCAAGTTGATTTAAGTTTAGTAGCACAGGAAAAGACAGAACAGATGTTATTATTTGTAATCCAAATAGTGAGCTCCATTCCGATAAAAAAATACTAAACTGTAATGATATCCGGTTTCCTAACTGGTCAGTGGTTTGAAAATTAAACGATTAGTCACAATGATAATTATTACAGACCACCTGCTAACATAATTATTTCATTTAGCTTAATTTATTTTACTGGACTGATTTAAAGACCTTACAAAACCTTGAGAAATCAACCTTCTTTACACTATTTAATTCAGTTAAACCAGTTTGATTATATGATACAAAATTGACAGGGAAGGGGTCGTGGGTTCGAATCCCTCACAGGTCATCAACTAACAAAGGCTCAAATCCTTGATATAACAAGGGTTTGGGTCTTTTTTATTTTTAATTTCCATTTATTATTCCTGTGTGTTTATGCATTGCACAAAGTTGTACAGAAACTGCGCGTGACGGTGAATCGTTCGTTGCATGACGTTACTCACTTTGGTACACTATGCAGAAGTGCATTTCACTTTGATTGTTAGGATTTACTATTGAGTGGCAAAGATAAGATGTATGATCTTTACATAAATCATTAAGCGGTGGGTGCTCCCAAATGGAACTCCATTTACTGCATTCACTGCAGACTTGTGGAAGTAAGGTGATAAAGGGACAAAACTCATTACATTATGATACAAAACCTTAACACCTTAACAATTTAAATGTGTTTCTAAGAAAAGACCATCTGTTCCCTCATACAGCAGGAGTTGTATGGGGGCTTGTATTTTATCAAGAATTTTCTGTTTAGATGACTATACAGTAATAAAATAAGGAGGAAGAAATGAACAATTATAAATTGACCATTCAATATGATGGCGGTCGCTATAAAGGCTGGCAACGACTCGGTAATAGTGATGATACGATTCAAGGAAAAATAGAAAATGTATTAACGGAAATGGTGGGGGAAAAAATCGAGATCATCGGATGCAGCAGAACGGATGCCGGTGTACATGCCCTTGCTCAAATCGCCAATTTTAAGATTGGTGAAAATCTGACTGAAGCTGAAATCATGAATTATTTGAATAGGTATTTACCAAGAGATATCAGCATTGTCGAGGTTAGGCTAGTTCCTGATCGTTTTCATGCGCGTTATAATGCTAAGGATAAAACCTATTTGTATAAGATCTGGAACGAGCAATATACAAATCCTTTCATGCGAAAATACAGTATGCATGTAGAGAAAAAGCTGGATATCACAAGAATGAAAAAAGCATGTAAACATTTTATAGGTGAACATGATTTCACGGCTTTTTCAAATGCAAAGTCTAAGAAAAAATCCATGGTGCGTGAAATATATTCCATTGATATAGAAGAAAATGCCGGATTCATCCAAATTACAGTGCGAGGCGATGGATTTCTTTATAATATGGTTAGAAAGATTGTCGGGACGTTGATAGAAGTTGGGTTGGGTGAAATAGATGCTGAAAATATACCAAGCATTTTAGAGTCAAAAGAAAGAATCCAAACGGGCCGTATGGCGGAGGCAGCTGGGTTGTACTTGGTAAAGGTTGATTTTTAGACCAAATATTGATGCATCGGTTAAAGAGTAAAGTGTATAGGCAGTAGATAAAGGGAAGTAATAGGGAAGAATGGTAAAGGGGAATAGAACGAAAAAGGAGAGATTTTCATGAGATTAGCAGGAAAGAAAATAATCAGTCTTGTGCACCATGAATTTGAAGATTTAGAGCTCTGGTATCCGATTTTACGTTTAAAAGAAGAAGGAGCGATTGTTCACCTTGCTGGAGAAAAGGCGAATGAAACATATATTGGAAAATATGGTGTACCAGCTATATCTGATTATGAGTATGGCAGTATTAAAGCTGAAGAATATGATGCCATTCTTGTACCGGGGGGATGGGCACCTGACAAAATTCGCCGGTTTCCTGAAGTGATATCACTTATCCAAAGCATGGAAGAAAATAAAAAACCCATCGGGCAAATTTGTCATGCTGGTTGGGTGTTGATCTCCGCTAAAATTTTACAAGGGAAGAATGTAACGAGTACACCGGGCATTAAAGATGATATGGAAAATGCAGGGGCGACTTGGATAGATAAGCCCGTCGTCGTAGATGGTAACCTTGTATCAAGCAGGCGTCCGCCTGATCTACCGGATTATTTGAGGGAATTGATAAACGTGATTGAAAAGAGTTAATTCATAATAGGCTGAAAAAGTGGTTTTTTCTTCTGGAAAAACCACTTTTATTATTCCTGCTATCCAATTACCCCAGAATGCGATATATTTAACAAAAATTGATATGATATTTTTTAATCTTAGTTATGATTCTCGCAGAAATGCAATGGATTATTCCCTTGATTGATCCTTAATCAAATCAATATACAAATTTCCTTTTGTCCCTACGACAGCATACGAGATGTCAAAAACAGCAAGGTTTCTTTTTTTGAGTTCAGCCATTAACCATTCGTCATCGTAGGTGTGTTT
>NZ_VHIK01000086.1:0-5511 GCF_006680105.1 Bacillus sp. B4EP4a | reverse complement strand
CTTTGTTTCTGCCTTAGAATTTCTTGCGTTTGTTTTGGCAAATTCCTGTGATTAAAATTATATGACATTACTTTCCATAATATACTATGAATATAAAATAATAGTAATTAATTATATGAATATTTTAAAGAATTTTTATGTTATTTGATTTTATTAGTGTTAAATTTATATCATCGAGAATAAAGAAAAGGGACGGCACTCAAAAGGTGTCGTCTTTTTATGGATAAGGAAGGTAATAAACTCCTTTTATCGAATATTTAAGGCGAAGGAGATGAAACAATGAAATTCAATTTGTTAACAAATGGAATAGATTCTTTAAAAGCGAGTCATGAGTGTCTTTTGAGGATTGAGCAATTAGCTCAGGGTGTAGAGCATAATGTTAAAGATGCCATAATGTATTTGAATCATGCTAACGAGATTCTATTCAAATTAGTTCTTAAAAATTATAAAGAATATTTGATGTTTAGCGATATTTCCCAATATATGAAGGCGAAAGAAGCGATGCTTCAGCAAAGTAAATCGAATGTTTTTGACATCAATCCTAATCTCAAAACAGTAAATTTTGCTGAAGCTATAAGAAGGTTAGAATTTTTGTGTGATATAGAGATATCACCAAAGTTTAAAGGTTCTTTACAGTACCTAAATCAGATTAGAAACAAAATAATGCATTTTGAAATTGAATTACCCGAAGAGGATGTTGGGATTTTAATTAGAAAGTTAAAAATATGTCAGTATCTTTCTATTGAATTTTTTAATGAACATTTGGAGGATTTTGATATATTGTTTGAAGCAGTACGGTTCGAGTACACAGTTGAAGAGTATAACGATGACATGGGTGAATTGTACGCAGAGATGTATAGTGAAGATGCACGGATAGAATACGAGGAGGCTGCTTACGGGGATTTAGGAGAAGGAAAATGATAGTTTAGAAAATTGCATTTGATTATTGGGGTGCTTTTTATTTTGCAGGAAAATGATTCCTTTTGGCGAATGATTAGGCAGAAGGAGGGAAAGTAATGTCATATAATTTTAATCACAGGAATTTGCCAAAACAAACGCAAGAAATTCTAAGGCAGAAACAAAGAAATGAAGATTCGCAGAGGGACGGAGAAGTAAAACGGATTCAAAAAGTAAAAGAAAAAGTTGTTAATTTCCTTACAGAAACAAGAAAGCCATGTACTGTAGAAGAAATTGCAGCCGAAATAAAAATAAAATCAATAGATGTGTTAAAGGCTGTTAATAAACTTACAAAAGAAAAGAAGATTGAATTGGTAATAATAAAAGTGGGAGAAGTAAACATAACACATTATCAAGCTGAGCATACGCACTTATAAAGGAATTACAGCATCCAGTAATGGATGCTTTTTTATTGCTATAACAAAGCAGCTAATGTCCCAGCCGGTAGGGAATCGTGCGAAACTGATAAGCGTTACTACCTTGCTCCTTTTGCTGTTTTATTGTGCCAATAATTAAACAAACAATGTTCCGTACTTATAGTGCAGTACGTTAGAGTACTCTAAAAATTTTTTCCTTCATTAAGAAAATCCTTAAAGAAAAAATAAAGAAAACCGAACTTTTTTCGTGAATTTCTAATTATGATGGGGCGTGGTGGCGGTAAGAATGGATTAATCACAGCCCTAACGAACTTCTTCATAAGTGAATTACATGGTATCCCAAAATACAATGTTTCCATTGTAGCAAACTCGGAGACCAGGCTAAAACATCCTTTATGGAAATGTATGAAACTATTGAAGAGCATGAAGTTCTTGAAGAAATGTTTTATAAAACGAAAGTGGAAATTAAAAATAATGCAACAAAAAGTATTGTTAAATATCGTACATCCAACGCATCCACAAAGGATGGTTTGCGTGATGGCTGCGTCATTTATGATGAGATTCATCAGTATGAAACAAATGAAGTCGTCCGAGTATTTTCTAGTGGATTAGGAAAAGTCAAAAATCCTCGGGAGTTTTTCATTGGTACTGACGGTTATGTCCGTGAAGGCTATCTCGATAAAATGAAAGAGCGTGCCAACAATATCCTTGAGGGAAAAGAATTAAACGATTCTCTTTTCCCGTATATTTGTAAGCTAGATAATGCGGAAGAAGTGGAAGATATCAGTACATGGGAGAAAGCTAATCCCATGTTTTGTGAGCCTAGAAGCGATTATGCTGAAGGGCTTTTTTACACAGTCCAAGAAGAATACAAGGATCTAGCTAACGACCCGTCTAATCGTGAAGAATTTATGACTAAACGAATGAATATCCCAGAGGTGGACTTAGCAAAATCAGTGGCCAGTTGGGAAGAAAAAATGAGAACTAGTTATGAAGAAGATGGGGAAACCCTAAGACTCATTCCGGAGCTTCAACATCGTACTGCTGTGGGAGGCCTCGACTTCGCCAGCATCAAAGACTTTGCATCAGTCGGATTATTGTTTAAGGTTGGCGAGGATTACATTTGGAAAACTCATTCTTTTGTCCGCAAAGGTTTTATTGATACAGTCAAATTAAAAATCACACCTAAACTCAAAGAGTGGGAAGGAAAAGGGCTGCTAACCATTGTCGATGAACCTGTAATTAATATCAAACATATTGTTGCCTGGTTTGTAGAGATGCGCGAAATATACGGGGTTAACACAATCGTTGCTGATACATTCAGACTAGAGCTTGTTAAAACCGCATTGGAGGCAGAGGGATTTACGTTATTGTACATCCGTAACCCCAAAGCGATTCATTCCCTTTTGGCTCCACGTGTAGAAACTCTATTTGCAAACAATCATATTATCTTTGGGGACAATCCTCTTATGCATTGGTATACGAATAATGTATATGTCACATCAAGAAAGATGGAAATAAAGAGTATTTAAAAAAGGATGAGTTTAAACGAAAGACAGATGGATTCCAAGCACTCATCCATGCCTTATGGCAAGCGGATGAAATACTAATCGATGATGTGGACTTTTTCTTAGACGATATAGATTTTTAAAAAAAGGAGGTGAGATATTGGGATTTTTAGACCTAATAAAAAGTAGAAATAGTGAACTTGAATTCATGTTGGACTTTGATTTAATCCAAGATACGTCCAATAAAATTCACATGAAACAATTGGCTATCCAGACCTGTATTAATATGATTGATAAAAAGGAATTCCTGGCAGGAAAGAAGATGGAAACTAAACGGGTTTCTTACAGTAATATGTTTGATGTAGCATCAGCAGCTGACAAGCTCCGGGCCGCGGGCATCTTCAATGGAAATGAATTGCGTGAAGCGTTAGGTGCTGAACGAGTGGAGGGAGACGATATGCTGGACAAGTATGTTATCACCAAAAACTATCAATAAAGTTCAGAAGTACTTAAAGGAGGTGAGAATAAGAATGAAGCATAAAATCAAAGGTGACATTATTAACTGGAACTCGAGTATCTGGGATTTTAACAATCGTATGAGAGCCATAAAAGAAGATGAGGACATTCAACTTGAAATCCATTCATATGGTGGTGACGTGTTTTTAGGTATTGTCCTATGCAATACTTTACGATCTCATAAAGGGAACGTAACTGTAACTATCACTGGTATTGCTGCAAGTGCTGCGTCAATTATCTGTATGGGTGCAGATAAAGTCAAAGCATATTCTAATGCTCAAATGATGGTCCATAATGCTTGGACAGTTGTAGCTGGTAATGCAATAGAGCTTAGGAAGGCTGCTGGCGATCTCGAAAGCATAGGTGAATCTGTATTAGCCTCTTATACACACAGAATTGACGCGGATACGGCTAAAAAACTATTAGACGAAGAAACATACTTATCGGCTTCAAAAGCGTTAGAACAGGGCTTAATTGATGAAATTATTAATGCCGAACCAGAAGAAGACGAGTCAGAAATATTCGAGAACAAAGCAAAAGAATTTAATAATAAAATATCGGCTGCTGTTGCACCAAAGCAACCTATCTCTGCATCAGCATCAGGCATCGACGAAAACATATTAAAGCAAATGTTTACAGAATTTAAAAATGAAATTAAAAATGAACTAAAACCAAAAGAGATTGTTCCTGAACCTGTTGCACCTAAACAGAACTTGAGCAGTCTCTTTTTAAATTTATAGGGGGGAATGGAAAATGACAATTAAATTTAATAAGTTGAAGAAGACGAGCGCAATGATTGTCTATTTTTTTATGTATTTAATATACATTATTGTTTAACTGAACCAATTATGAGGTAACTAATCTGTAATGTAATATCCCCAGATTTGAAAATTATTCAATTATGTTATTATTCGCTCTCTGCCAATTTCCCTGAGAATTTTTATTTAATTAAGTGTGTGAATTTTTTTCAATTTTTGTAGTATTATATATTTATTGCCATTAGATAGTAACGGGTCAGTTGCATAAAAAATAGCCTTTATTAAAAACGGAGGTGATTGTGTTGAGTTTTTTTAAAAAACTTTTAGGGCAAGAGTACGTTTCACCAGAAGAAAAAGAAAAGGCACTTTTAATCAAAGAGGAGAAACGTAAACAAAGAGAAGTGGAATATCAGATCGCCCAACAACAAAAAAAGAAAAAGCAAGCTGCTGACATGCAATTAATGGAGAAATATTTTGGAAAGAGTACTGGTTTTTTCAATTGGAGAGGTTTTTCTCTCTATAAAAATACAATTATCCATTTTGAAAAATATATTAAATCCTCCGATGAGGAAGTTTTAATAGCTATACCTGCTGAGTATGATAAAACGAAAAAAAGAGAAATCAAGGGCATGCTTATTGCAACCAGCCACAGACTTATATTTGTTACTAATGGAATAGGTCACGGTGAGTTCACCGAAGCTTTCGATTATCGAAAAATGAATGGCATTTCACTAGCTCCGGATGGGTTTGCTCAAAAAGAGTTATTAATCGATTATGGACGAACCCGCAAAATCTTTGACGACATATTAAACGACGATCAATTCAAACGGTTTCTCAAAGTTGTTAGAAGTAAAATGAACGAGTCAAAACGGGTTACTGGAATAAGCAAAGCTAAAAATAAAGCAGCCGCACATTCAGATGATAAGTATGAGAAGCTTGCTCAAATTGCTAAATTACGTGATCAAGGCGTGCTAACTGAAGAAGAATTTCAAATAGAAAAACAAAAGATTTTAAACTCATGAGGTGAAAATTTTGAAGTTTATTAAATGGATTATGATTGCTATTGCACTATTATTAATTTTATCTACTATTATAATTACCCCTTTTGCTTGGATAGGTCTAATAATTTTCTTGTTTGGTATTTACCAAATGATTCAACGTAGTAAAGGAAGAGTGACGTTTTCAAAACCTGGATGGATAGTTGTAGCAGGATTCTTACTTAGTTTCATACTAGCTATGATTTTTGTAGAACCAGTAAAAGAAACTGTACCTAAAGAAAAGAAAGAAATTACTCATAAGCAAGAGCAAAAAGAAGCTGAACGTTTGGCGGAAGAACAAAAGAAAAAGGAAGAAGCAGCTCGATTAGCTGAGGAACAAAAGAAAAAGGAAGAAGCA
>NZ_VHIK01000085.1:0-362 GCF_006680105.1 Bacillus sp. B4EP4a | reverse complement strand
AGCTGAGTAAATAATTAAAACAAAGTTGATTGGAGAGTAAGGTGCGAGACTCCTGCGGGAAAAGCGCGTCTAGGGGAGACCCCGCAGGCGTAAGCCGAGGAGGCTCCCGGACCGCCCGCGGAAAGCGAGTGCCTGGAGCGGAAATCAACGACAAAATTGTACAAGCCATAAAAAGACTGTAGACAAAAGGAGTTCGGAAACATCTTTCATCAAATGATGTTCCCGAACCAGCTGACCCCAAGCAGCACCATCAACTCCTCGGGTATGTTTCTAAGTTTATAAAAAGTTGATTGGAGAGGAAGGTGCGAGACTCCTGCGGGAAAAACGCGTCAAAGTGAGTGCCTGGAGTGAAAATCAACATA
>NZ_VHIK01000084.1:0-12436 GCF_006680105.1 Bacillus sp. B4EP4a | reverse complement strand
GATATAATAGATTCTATTAAAAAAAGGTCAACCAGTAAAAACTGGCTAACCTTATAATACGAAGCACCCGTTAGTTGAACAAAATAACGAACATCTCAACTTTGGCTACACCATTTACGCAGTTGGCTAATATGAGCTTGATGATATCTATTATGGTCTGCCATGTGCCAAATATCCCATTTAATAGTGGCCTCTTTACCATTTTCATATTCAACTTGTTGATTTAACTGTTTATCTGTTAACTGGTAGTAGATAGATTTAATCATACTTATAACATCGTCATAATCATTTATGAGTACATCCAGGGAAATGCCTTTAAGTTGTGGTAACTGGTTGTTTTCAACTTCTCAGTTCCTGTTATGATTTCTACCAATATTATACATTAAATAGACTATATTCAGTTATTGAACTAAACTGCCCTGTTTGCTCCATAAGAAAAGGAGCTGCCAAAGCAACTCCTGTTTAAAGTAATATTATGTTTCACGATTTTGTGAAGGTAATTATCACCATTACCGGCGAGGTGGCTTGGCAAACAGTCGGCGGAAAGGGAGCGGATTTCGGAAATTAACTGGAACGTTTTTCAAATGAAATAAAATGCAGGCAAACTCTCTTTTCTTCGAGTTTTGTCTAAGTAATATATTATTAATTCTTTTGCATTTTATATAAATGATAATTGGATCATAAACGGTTCCTCCACTTTTTTATGCTTATTAAAACCAAAAGAAGAGGCAAGTATAAAACAAGGAAGGCCACGCTGTAAGGATTGATTATTTTATTTAATACATATAAGGAATCGACATCGAAAAAGAATATGTTGACGAGTATTATGATTATGGACATTACCCATAAGGGATACTTTTGCTGGACGTTGAATAGGCGCTTGACCCCCCTGCTAGCAGCCCACAAAGGAATGACCATGTTAGTTATAATAACGATGTTCCACCAAGAAACGGTTATGTACTCGAACCGTTGAATAAAGGGCAATTCAATAATACTGGTCAATGAGAGTGTTGGCCAAAGGGTAAGGACCAACTGTTTCTGTGAATAAAAGACTGTCGAAACAAAATAAAGTAATAGGAGCAATAGCGTAGTAGCCAATGCTCCTCCATGAGCATATTTTTGTGATGTTTCAGGATTTTTGATGAACGGATAAAACATCAGGATCATTTCAAAACCGAGCATTGATAATGAAGTACTTCTGGTTCCTTTCATTATTTCGATTAACGTATGATCGAAAATAGGGAGAAAACTGGTGAAATCAGCGTATTTAAAACCATATAGAGGTACAAATAAAAGCCAGTATGAAACAATTACACTTAAAAAGGCAATACCCGTAATGGTTCGGAACCCTCCCGAAATGATGTAATAAATCAGGACCAGAAAAACCAAAGCAAATGCCCAAGAAGGTACCTCTTCAAACATCCAAACATGAATGACATTTATATAGCCGATTATGATCGTCATTCCAAGGGCGAAAAAGTACAGAATGAATAAGAGACTAAAGAAATTCCCAATCCATTTACCCAATGCATGATTATTAGCAGAAATGATATCACCGGGAACAATACTGAAAATCTTATATATAAGCCAAATTAAGATATGAACAATCAGTCCGGCTAGGAGTATGGAGATCCAGCCATCCGTCCCCGTCGCCTTGGCTAAATCTCTTTGAAAGTTCAACACGCCTAATCCTGTTTGCATGGAATGCAGTAAAAAAAACACATAGAATGGCGATACCTTATACTTTTCATTCACACCAGCTTGGTTCATAATGTACCCTCATTTATTTCACTCGTATTTCCTATGTTAATAATCTGGCTTTTAAAGGAGTAATTTATTCAAAGGATACAAACGGTAAGTACAGTTCGAACCTCCCTCAATAAACTAATCACAATCATACGACTGCTCTGGAAGGAAGGTTGCATTCCTATTTTAGTCGGTATACATTTCTACAGTGTATTAGACATAAAAACTAATTCACTATAAATACATAAAAATACGGTGTAAAATCGGGAATTTTCGAATTTACACCGTTAAGTCTTTTTTAAAGAAAATCTTATATAGATTTGAAACTTAGGAAACCATCGTCAACACTACGCTGGCCACTTGCTTCGGCTGGATGAGCTTTCCCCGCATATGCTGTGCAGCTAGGAGCATTTTTCACTTCTTCATTGTCACCAAGTATGGACGAATCAATGAATCCTGGAGCAACTCCTACAACTCGGATACCGTGTTCAGCTAACTCTAATGCCCCAGATTTAGACATCATAACCACAGCTGCCTTAGCTGCGTTGTAATTAAAACTTCCAAATGCTGCCATTGTCCCATTGATTGATGCTGTATTAACGATAGTTCCATTTACATTTAATTCAACCATTTTTTTAGCATCGGTAACGACAAAGAGAGGTACCCCCAAGGAAGTGACCTCACTATTATGTGGGCCTCTGCCCCTTTGGGATAGCCTCTCATTCTTAAGCAGTTTTACTTATTTTCAGATTCATTTTTGCCCATGCCTTCAGCTAATTGTTCAAATGATTTAACCTTACCATGTGGATTCTGCGATTGTTTACGATCTTTCCATTGGCGTTCTTCTTGTCGCTTAGATTGAGTCATCTAAATAAGCTCCTTTACATAAAGTCTTTTTACTCGGTGCAGTCATCACTTATCATCAGTTCGAGTCTAGCAAGTATTAATTAATGCATGCCTTTCCACTCACCTTGATTTTTAGATGCTTTTTCTTTTTTTGCTTTATTTTTATGTGCTTGATTAGCTTTTGCACTGCCAAATTCTTGGGAAAATTCTGAATCAGTTTTGCTTGAATTGAATCTTTGTTTGTTCTTTTGGTCTGCATCATTTTTCTTTGTTCGTTTTGCCATGGATACCCCTCCTTCTTATTTTTAGTATGAGATCAGAAAGAAGAAATATACACCGAATTAAAACCGTTAGTAACATGAATCTGTCATGTAATTCGGGTAAAAAACAAAGTGAATAATAAGTTCCGGTTCGGTTATTTTATAAGTTACATACCTACAATGTTGCCGTTGCCACATAAGGTGTTTGAAATTAACTTAACACCAGAATTTCTTGACTTGGATTTTTCCATTAATGACAACTCACTTCCAATTTATATTTTGCTTATCATCCTTCCATCCTTGATGTTTAAAGTGTAAGTATTATTGACTTTAGCATGCTAGGTCTCCCGTTTTTGCTATGATATTTTTGACAGCTTCCCTCTTCAGATTATCCTTAACTTTCTTTTTCCATTCTTCCCGTTTGTTTTTTTTGCTTATTTTCATTAACCATCAAGATCCTTATGCTTTTCCTTTTTAATCCGTTTTATTTTTTGTTCTATAACAAAACAGGTTACGGTAAAATTAGTGATTCAGGTACAAGCTTTTTAGCAAAATATCAAACGATAACTAAGCAAGGGTTTTCCTCATAAATATTTTTTATGATATGATAGTTAGATTGTTTATCTACCCTGTGACACATTTACATTCATCTAAGAAAAGAGGTATTTATGCACGACACAGAATTATCCAAGCGACATTGGCTACTCATCTTAACACTTACTTTATTAACATTTGTTCTCGGGACAAGCGAATTTGTTATCATCGGGATCTTAACCGATATTTCCTCGAGTCTCCATATTACAAATGCAAAAGCAGGTACACTCGTTTCTGCGTTTGCGATTACGTTTGCCATTGCGACACCACTCGTGATGTCGGCAACAAGCCATTTTCCAAAACGTAAATGGATGTTGTTTTTGATAGGGTCGTTCATCATCTTGAATGCTTTGTGCGTAATTTCGACGAGCTACATCATGCTCCTTGCTCTTCGGATGATGACAGCAATCGTAACAGGAGTTTTAATTTCGCTTGCCATGATTGTTGCAAGCGAAACCATGCCAATCGCAAAACGTGGACTTGCTATATCATTCGTTTTCGGTGGTTTTACTCTTGCAAATGTAATTGGAGTACCAATAGGCACTGTCATCGCTGATTGGTACGACTGGAATGCAACCTTTCTGTTAACTACTTTTCTCGGTGGAATTGCGTTTTTGGCATCTTTCTTCATTTTGCCTACTATGAACAGTACATTTCGCAGTTCAATGCGTGAGCAATTTTCTTTGTTAACACACCCACGAATCTTAATGGCTTTTTTCATTCCATCTCTTGGATTTGGTGCAACGTATGCCGTTTATACGTATTTTGTTCCGATCTTGAAAGGAATGGAAGCACCAAGTAATTCAATTAGTTTGATCTTGTTTGGCTACGGATTCATTTCCATTTTCAGTAACATACTCGCGGGTAAAATTGCCAGCCACAATGCTATCGGACGCCTCCGGTTTGTTTTCCTCGTGCAAGCAATCGTACTGATCAGTTTATATTGGACGACAAATAATTTTATCTTTGGATTGATTAACATTGGCTTGATGTCATTAATGGCCATCCTTTTAACAACATCTACCCAGCTTTATTTGATAGACCTTGCCGGTATTTATCAACCAAAAGCTACAGGGCTAGCTGCTTCACTGATGCCAGTAGCAAGCAATGTCGGTATCGCCTTTGGTTCCGCTTTAGGCGGAATTGTTTACCATCAGGGAAATTTAATGAGTGTGACATGGGTCGGTGGGCTGGTTGCTATCTTTGCAAGTCTTCTAACTTTCCTAAGTCATCGCTTAGACCAAAAACAAAAGAAACTAGCATAAGATAGAAGCTATGAGCGCCTTGGTATGCTTCCTATGGTACCTGCAATGGCATAATAAACGAGTAGTGTTATTGTAGGATTGAAACAATGTGGTATTTAATACAAGAAACCTTGATAACAGAACAAATAGAAAGAGCATGTTTTGAAAAAAGATTGGTCAATTGAATGATACTTTTATAAAAATGTTTGATCATTTTCCATACTTCTTATAGGACCAACCAGCTAATAGGATGTCAAAATCTTTCTCTAAAATTTTATTTCCCGTATGATCTACTATTTTGGCCATGCCCAAAAACCCCTCCAAAAACTTTTTGGAAGGGTTTTTCTCTGTTTAAGTTAATCAGGCACAATCCAGGAACATTTTTTTCTCTTCAAAAGTACGTAATTTCAATGAAGCAACTTATTAATACAGGCAACCATTGACACGTTGGCAGGTTTTCAATTGAATTTTTCTTATCATATTATTCTATTAGAATTAATTGCCTAATCGCAACCCGCTTAATATTAAATCAGCCTTATATACGCAAGATGTTAAAATTCAAGTAATTGTTCACCGTCAACTTTGTCCACAACCGCTATAATCCTGGGTTTTCTGAACAAGATTATTGAATATTAAGTCTTTCTTGATTTATATCCATACCTTCATAACATCTTTTTTGATAAGAGCAGCTTTTGCAAACAGTTAAAGAATCCGTTTTCAAATACTTTTTGGGTTCTTGTAAAAGATTCTTGATTATGTTGAGGTATTCCATTCCATCCGAAACATCCTTCAAGGTGGGAATATAAGTTTCTATTTTACCTTCCATAAGCGAGAAGATCTCTATTCTTTCCGGTAGCTGACCAAATGTCTTTTCACAAAATACCGAAATCATATTATTGAATAAAAGGTTCATTTCTTCATGTGTATCAACTAAATATTTCTTTATGATGAATGTGTTGCTTGACCATTCTGCTACTTCAAAAGTTAAAGAAAGTTCGGTTCCCAACTCCTCAATATTAATGTTGAACTTTTCATATAAAAATAAAGGTGGATATTCAATTTTTGTAGAAGTTAAAAATTGGAGTAAATGGTCTGTCATATTAGCAAGAGCCATATAATAATGATTCTTTGACTCAAACTGACGTACATCAATGGCACTCCAATGATCATCTATGAACTCCATAACTTTCTTTGTCGTTGCCCTGTTTTCTTAAAAAACATGTACATCTCCAGAGTTCATTTTATTCTTTATTTTCTGTACGTTGCTCAGTTCATCGGCAAATGAAAGAAAAGACTCCCTATCATGTGCATCTAGTGCTTCGTTTACTTTAAAGCTCAAATGGTTAAGTTTTAGGTTCAAATCCAAAATGGAGCAAATGCTACCATTGGTATACAGTTCCTCAATATCTTCCACATGCATAAAAAACTGAAACTCATTGTTGACAACTATTAAAGAGTGCCATCCTAGGCAATCAACGTACTTCCGTTCGTTTGTAATTGTCCAAACATCACCTTGAAGAAACTCAATTATATGTTGGTGCCTTTGCCCAGGACAGCAGCAGCTTACTTGATGCTGAAATAATTCCAATATTACAAAATTTTTATTCATAGGTTTTCCTCCCTTACTCACATTCAGTTTTTTTTGAATTCTACTTCAACCTTAGCTCTTTGTCAGTCAGACTGTTTTTGGTCAGAGTTACCGTCTATTCTGATAAGGTTGACTAATTTTTTAATTTTTCTTCCTGGTCCAAACTGTATATTCATTATTGTCGCCTTTTTAATATCGAAATTCTTTTTATTGACATGCAATATAACTAAATGAAATTGATAATCATTTTCATTTAGTATTTTATATGATAATGATTATCACTGTCAATCTGTTTTAGCCAACTTTTCATATTTTTGTTTTGTTGCCTCGGAAAAATAGATGCCCAGTTACTGCTGTCAAGCTCCATCTTATGTATTATATAAGTTTTTAAAAGTTCGTTTTAGTCATGTCCTAATAATGATTTTTGAGTGGATGTGTCCATCTTTGAAGGTAAGGGAACAGGTAAGAAATCCCATTCGCCCTTTTTGTTAGGACAGAACTCAATAATACTCTCTGCTAGTCTACTTTCTCCAGCTGTAATACCGCCTCTGAAGTAGGATATTCCTTTAACAACAATAAAAAAACCTTCCAATTTTCCTCCTCTACTTACTAACCATATTCCTCCATGCAGTGTCATAGCTTCGCTTGTTATACGAATCTAAGTACAACCAGCCTTAAACATGTTTCTGGCGGACAATTTACTTCACGGGATTAAGTCCCACGCACCCGTACGTCCTACCCTGGCTACTGATAAAATAGATTCTATTAAAAAAAGGTCAACCAGTAATTTTACTGGACGACCTTAGAATACGAAAGTATCCGTTAGTTCAATAGCTACTTACAGTTTTTGATATTACTTCTTAATATAATGGGTCCCAATTTTTCAGTTTTTGAATTAGAAAGACGCACATGCACTTCTACATTTTCCATTTTCGCTGTAATTTCATCAAATCTTCCAGCCCAAGTTGGACTATCTTTTTCTGGAGAAGGATAAAGCCTGAAACGCCAACTAATTTCGTCTGGTATAAAAGCAAAACCTTCATAGCTATCGTAATTCCCATAAGAAGATGGTTCTGGAAGGTGTACCCCAAGAATACTTATATTAGTTCGTGCAAAACTTGGTGGGCGCAACTGCACTTTATAAACCAGTGCTGTTCCCTTTGAATTTGTAAGCTTTTTATCAATTGGATCCAATACCATACTACAAGGCAAAGTTGTTGCATTTGTTTGTATAGGAGAAATGACAAAAGTTAAGATAATAAATATGCCCAAAACAATTTGTTTCATACCAACACCTCTTACAATTATTTTGGTTATTTTACCCACATTATGATCTAAATATAGATAGTCCTTATTCAAGTAACCTGCCTCTCTAGTTGCATAAGAAAAGGAGCTGCTGAACAGCTCCTGGTAATAAAGTTAAAAGCACCTTATTTTGTTTAAGTACAATTCTTCACAATCTCCCGAGTAGCATTAACATAAAAATCCATTTAAAACTCACCTCAAAGAACTAAAGGTGAGGTGATATGAATTCAACCAAACTTTACATAATCCCCTACTTTAATTTGATTCTTTTCAAACCATCCAAGATTCACTTCAATTGCATAATGATATGATATTTCTGGATCATAGGTAGGGCATATATACTCTTTACAAGGCTCCATATCAAGTATTTTCAGAATTTCCCCAGCTGAGTCAAGAAAAGCAATAGATAAAGGAATTAAAGTGTTTTTCATCCAAAATCCACCATACATTTCTTCTGAAAACACAAATAACATCCCCTCATTTTCGGGTAATTTCCCAACAAACATTAAGCCCTTTTCTCTTTTTCTTTGAGTATCTGCAACTTGAACGGTTAATCTAATTTCCTTGTTTCCACTAAGTATTTTTATCATTTTTCTTTTTATTATATTTCTCATGTTCACTCACCTTTGAGTATTATTATAAGCAGGAAAGAAATTTAAGGTCTTTTTTAAAAAAAGTTCATGAGATTGAAATTATCTTTTTTCGAAAAATGTCTATTCCCTAATAATAAAAAGGAAGAAAGTTGAAGATAAAACGAATACAAGATGAAAAAAATAACTAACGCAGCACCGTTTCACTTCTAATACTTATTCTATGATTTTAAATTTAATACGCTGTTTTCAATAATCACAGCAACAATATGAAAGCACAGGCGTGGTTTTGGAAACCTTTCATGAACTTAATTAAAGCTTGCGAAATGGAATTTTTAGTTGTTAACGCAAAACATAGGAAAGCTGTCCCTGATCTAAATCAGCGAGAATTGCGTAAGCTTGTTCCATATCGCAGAAGTATTATTGAAGAATGAGCTAGACAAAATATCAAATTAGGCTCTGTAGAGGGTAAAAAGAGCAATGATCACCACCACTAGTTAAGAAACTTTAGTAATTTCGGCAAGTCTCCAGAAGGAACCAGTTCCGGGTATGCACGCTATATAAAATATATCTTTATAACATTCCTCTGCCATAGTTAAATTGGGTAGGTGCTTTTGTTTGAATGTCGATTTTATGTATTATGTTAAATGTTCTAGCTTTACGTTTTAAGACTTCAGCTTTAAAGGTTCTTTTCTTATTTGACTTTTCTCATAGGGGATGGCCTCACCATGAGCGCCAATAAGGACCCTTTTAAAAACCCTCCCCATTTAGCACCTTTCATAAGGCCCATCCTAGGGCCTGTACAACTGTACTACGTAACGTCATACGGTATCAGCAAGGCTACTATATAGGGGGGATTTGGGGATTTGGAGAATTGGATTGGAATAGTATATTATATGTTCAATATTCCAATTAGTGTAGAAAAGTAATAAATATCAGCATCAGCCCCTTATAACCTACCACGCACACCCTCTTACCCAACCCATGTTGGGATACAACGCCGAAAGACCTAAGGACGACCTACCGGGAACCTTGATTTCTCGCAGGGTATTTATGACTCCGAAAGGCTGTGTGCTAGATTTAGAACGCAGTAATAATCTAATGATAGACAAAGAATGGCCCGCATTTCTTTACATAATGAATGCTGACCCTAGTTTTTTAAAGAAAATCCTCTGAATGAGAGTCCTTCTTTAAAGCATTTTATTGATTCTTCTCATAAAATCTTCCATAACGGTGGATAATTTCCCCTTAGCTTCCTTCATCGAGCTTCCTTGAACACCGAAATAAAATTTAATTTTAGGTTCCGTTCCGGAAGGTCGTAAACATACCCATGTGCCATCATCAAGAAAGTATTTTAATACGTTGGATTTTGGGAGCTTGATGGCCTCTTCCCTATTTGACGCAAACATGTATTTTTTCCTGCTGAGATAATCCTCTCGAACCACTACTTTATGACCAGATATTTGTTCTGGTGGATTTTCACGGAATTCATTAAGGATGGCTTGAATTTGTCTGGCACCTTCAATTCCTTTTAAAGTTAACGATCGTAAATCCTCCAAGTAATAGCCATATTTCTCAAAAACATGCAGTAAACCTTCGTACATCGTTTTGCCTTGCTTTTTGTAATAGGCACAAACTTCCACTGCCAGAATAGTCGCCTGTATGGCATCCTTATCTCGAGCAAAGTCTTTGATTAGATATCCATAGCTTTCTTCATAGCCAAACAGGAAAGAATGTTCTCCACTTGTGTGGTATTCATGGATCTTTTCAGCAATGAATTTAAATCCAGTTAAAACATCTACCGTTTTCAAACCATTTTGATCAGAAATCGCGCGTCCTATTTCTGAAGTCACAATGGTCTTTAATACCACTCCATTTTCTGGAAGAGTCCCTTTCTTTTGTTTTTGTGAAATTAAATAATCCAAAAAGAGAGCGCCTGTTTGGTTTCCTGTTAATACGACATAATTTCCAGCATTATTTTTCACGCTAATTCCGAGCCTATCCGCATCTGGATCGGTGGCAATCAATAAATCAGCGTCGACACGGTTTCCAAGCGCGATGGCCAATTCAAAAGCAGCATGTTCCTCTGGATTAGGCGATTTAACAGTAGGAAAGTTAGCATCGGGCATTTCCTGTTCTCTAACAATATGGACATTTCGATATCCTAGATCATGCAAAGCACGTTTTACTGATTTATTGGCTGTACCATGAAGCGGTGTAAACACCAGCTTTACATCGATTTCATTTGCTAACTTTGGATCTTCCGGAATAGTGAGCAAATGCTCATTATAAGCAGTATCCAGCTCTTCCCCAATGATTTGAATGAGCCCTCTGTCTTTTAGGATTTCTTCTTCCTCCACTACAATGGAAAGCTCACTTTCAATCGTGTTCACGTAATTAATGACTTGATCCGCCGCTACAGGAGGTAGCTGTGCACCGTCTGATCCGTACACTTTATACCCATTATATTCAGGCGGATTATGGCTTGCTGTAATGACGATACCGGCAAATGCACTCAGCTTACGTACGGAAAAAGAGAGCTGTGGGGTAGGCCGTAATTCATCAAATAAATAAGCTTTAATTCCCTTTGTTGCCAAAGTCTTGGCTGCTTCCAATGCAAATTCTGGAGACTTATGTCTTGAATCGTAAGCAATTACGACTCCTCTGGATTTTGCCTCGTTTCCAAACGATTGAATATACTCAGCAAGTCCTACTGTCGCTTTTCGCACGGTATAAATGTTCATCCTATTCGTACCTGGACCAATTTCCCCTCGCATACCACCCGTCCCGAATTCCAAATTTTTATAAAAGGCGTCTTCAAGTGCTATCTCATCATCCTTCATTTCTTCAAGCGTTAAACGCATTTCATTATCTAAATTTCTGTAACTTGTCCAAATAGTATATAAAGACTTCCAGTCCATGAAAAAACAGCTCCTTCCAGCCTGTATATTTTTCTTTTCACTTTGACCTTAGTACACATTGTAGGCGATCAATGAGTATGAAGTCTAAAAGCCATCGTTCCTAAAACACCCATTACGATATCATTTTTAGCTTCCTCAAGTAGTTCCTTATCCTGCAACGGAGTTGAAGAATCGCCAAATGTCCTCCCTCCAAAGTTGTTGGTTAGATCCATTCATATTCCTAACCAATACTTTGGAAAGAGCGTCATTTATTCTTCACTATTTCTTTGGAAGAAGAGCGAAAATACGGCTGGTTTTCGAAAGAATTCAATTGCGAAATCTTGAATAATTATAAATTTCTTTCTTGATTTCAGAATCCATATCTTTTGGCAGCTGATTTATTGAAAAGAATTTTACAGCACTTCCTTCATTACCATCAGGTTTCAAGGTTCCTTCGATAATTTCATTTGTTATATAAAAAGCATTAACAGAATAGAATTGATCTCCATTTGGTAAGTGAATAAAATAGTTTACGCCTGATATAACTTTTAGAAATTGTAATCGACCAATCGTTAAACCTGTTTCTTCTTTTACTTCACGCAATGCTGTTTCCTCTAATGATTCTCCTAACTCCATAAGTCCCCCTGGTAATCCCCATACTTTTGTATCTGTTCGAAATTGTAATAAAATCTGCCCAAGTGGATTAAATACTAATACTTTTGCCCCTGTTAAAATAACTGGCCTTTTTCCCACAAGCTTGCGTAAATCTTCAATATAGCCCATGTCACTCCCCTATCTGCTTAAATGATAACTATTGGGTATCCAGCTTGTTTTTCGTAACTGTTTTTAAGTTTTCCTTACTTGAATTATTTTTTCGATTTCTTTTTCTTTTCCTTTTCCGTATTCTTTTTCTGTTCCGTTTTCTGTTCCGTTTTCTTTTTCTTTTCCTTTTCGTTTTCCGTTTTCGTTTTCTGTTCCCTTTTCTTTACCTTTTTCGTATCCATTTCGGCTTCCGTCTTCGTTTTCGTTTTCTGCGCCTTTTTCTTTTCCATTTTCGTATCCATTTCGGCTTCCGTCTTCGTTTCCGTTTTCTGTTCCGTTTTCTGTTCCGTTTTCTGTTCCGTTTTCGTTTCCATTTCGGCTTCAGCCATAGTTGGAGTTATGGCTCCATTACTTTTATTTGCTGCAATTGAAATAATTAAGTTTAGTGATATATTAGTCTTCGTTTCCGTTTCGGCTTCCGTCTTCGTTTTCGTTTCCATTTCGGCTTCCGTCTTCGTTTCCGTTTTATTATCGTGAGTATTTTCTATTTCTTGATCCATATTTTGTTTAATGACAGAAAATGTTTGTTCAATGACTTTCA
>NZ_VHIK01000083.1:0-1015 GCF_006680105.1 Bacillus sp. B4EP4a | reverse complement strand
TGTGTGCTCACTTAAAATTTAACGTTGGCGCTTTGTTTTGTTCAGTTTTCAAAGAGCAATTTGACTCTTCTTAAAGAATCAACTTTCTTATCATATCAAAGCCAAATGGGCTTGTCAAGTTTTTTTGGTGGAGCCTAGCGGGATCGAACCGCTGACCTCCTGCGTGCAAGGCAGGCGCTCTCCCAGCTGAGCTAAGGCCCCAAAAAAATCATGGTCGGGAAGACAGGATTCGAACCTGCGACCCCTTGGTCCCAAACCAAGTGCTCTACCAAGCTGAGCTACTTCCCGAAAAAATATGGTGCGCCCGGCGGGAGTCGAACCTACAACCTTCTGATTCGTAGTCAGATGCTCTATCCAATTGAGCTACGGGCGCATATTAAGATGAAAGATGGTGCCGAGGACCGGAATCGAACCGGTACGGTAGTCACCTACCGCAGGATTTTAAGTCCTGTGCGTCTGCCAGTTCCGCCACCCCGGCATAAATAAATAGTGGAGCGGAAGACGGGATTCGAACCCGCGACCCCAACCTTGGCAAGGTTGTATTCTACCACTGAACTACTTCCGCGAACATGCGGGTGAAGGGACTTGAACCCCCACGCCTTGCGGCGCCAGATCCTAAGTCTGGTGCGTCTGCCAATTCCGCCACACCCGCATAATAAAATGGTGAGCCATGAAGGATTCGAACCTTCGACCCTCTGATTAAAAGTCAGATGCTCTACCAACTGAGCTAATGGCTCATATATACTATTTATATATGCTATATCAAGCTTGTATGAAAATGGTGCCGGCAAGAGGACTTGAACCCCCAACCTACTGATTACAAGTCAGTTGCTCTACCAGTTGAGCTACACCGGCAAGTGTAAAAATGGTGGAGGATGACGGGATCGAACCGCCGACCCTCTGCTTGTAAGGCAGATGCTCTCCCAGCTGAGCTAATCCTCCATATATAACTGCTTGGCGGCGTCCTACTCTCACAGGGGGAAACCCCCAACTACCATCGGCGCTGAAGAGCTTA
>NZ_VHIK01000082.1:0-1782 GCF_006680105.1 Bacillus sp. B4EP4a | reverse complement strand
AAAGAATTTCATGAGGTCGATATATGTAAACCAGAAGCAATATTGGCTATTGCTTCTTTTTTTGTGCAAAACAATGCCGTTTGCCCCTCACCTTAAAAGTGTATTATTAACAAAGTGCTAATAAAGCTAATAAGAGTTCCCTGGATTGTACCGAGGCCATTTTCTTTAGTCCATTGATAACGAGATTCATTGTATTCTTATATAACTCGATCAACATCTTCCTTCACATCCGTTTATGTTTTATATTCTGCTAAATCTTTAAAGTGGCCAAAAAAACTCCCCATCGGCGAATTGTCCCAACATTTCCCCTTGTTTTAACACTGGAGGAGTCCTTCAGTGTAGCATTATAATAGAAGCGTCATTAGTGAAAAGCGTTTAAACCTGTCACAAATCAGATTGGCTCCTTATAGATTTTGTTAGTTTAACAAATGATAAGTCAAAGGAGTGATAAATTTGAAAGTGGAAGGTGTATATACTTATTTATGTGAAAGTTGTTCAACACTGTTTGGCGTAGTATCTCGTTTTTCTGTTATGGAAGATAGGGTTGATACACTGACGTGTCCCAAGTGTTCTAAGAAAGTAGCAGTATGCATTGGAGAAGGGCATATAAATTACGTAAATGATGAAAAAAGGGAAGAAATAATAACGAACGAAACGAATGAGGTATCACAACTACCAGAATTATTAACTGTAGAGCATTTGGCAGATTATTTAAATGTTAGTGAAAGAACTGCTGATGAATACATGGGAAGTCCCGATTTTCCTTTAATTCGTTTAAAAAGGTCCAAGAGGGTTTTCAGGGATGACTTTTTAGACTGGTTACAATCAAAGAAAGAATAAAACTAGATGAAGCCATTTCGAAATTGTATGGCTAATAGAAATTTTAAAAAACTGAGGTGCTACGTAATGGCAGCACCTTATTTGTATTTTAAAATGAGGATAGCCATTTCGATAAGATCTGATTTATTGAACTTCTGTTGGTCTGCAAAGCTATGCAGCAAAGACAAAACTTCCTGATTTATGACAATGTCTTCTGTATCTTTTTTGCCTTTATCTAAAGTCACTCCCCTTTGTTACAAGTCATTTCCACATGTGATTATGCATTGAAATTCAATAAATTCATTGACTGTATCTTTACCTGCCTTCTAATTTGCAATATCTTATTAGCTTTCTAAAACTTATATAAAGCAGACCTCTCGCTTTACCAAATTCCGAATCAAAAAACCTTGGTTAAATCCTTCGGTTTATAGTGCAGCTTCTAGAATCCAAGTAAGATTGCCTTTTGCACCTTTATCCAAAGTGACAATGGCAGCCTTTGTTTAGCTTCCCATTTTCCCAGAAGACCCCCTCTACAAGTGTGAGAAGGGCTAGAGCCCAACAGTAATGGGGAGATGAATGTTTGCATAAGTCAAAGTAACCTTTAGCAAGCATACGTTCTCTAGGTAATAATAACTATAAGGGGGGGTTAAACCAATGGTCGTAAACAAAGCTTATAAATTTCGAATCTATCCAACTAAAGAACAATTAGTTCTCATCAATAAAACGTTTGGCTGCTCTCGTTTTGTCTATAACTTCTTTTTAGGCAAACAAAAAGAGAAAGATGCTTACTGGTATATCTGTGAAGAAATGAAGCAAAACGGCCAATTACCCTCTAATGAATGGAAAGGCTCTTTTGTGAATAAATACGCAACAATCAAAGAACTTCCCGCTTTAAAGAAAGAGTATTCTTTCCTAAAAGAAGTAGACAGTATAGCCTTACAGAAATCAGTCGAAAATTTAGCA
>NZ_VHIK01000081.1:0-425 GCF_006680105.1 Bacillus sp. B4EP4a | reverse complement strand
GTGCTTTACTCGTGAGTTTGGGCCTTTTACTCGTGAGTTTGCGCTTTACTCGTGAGTTTGGCGTGAGTTTGGCGCGTTTACTCGTGAGTTTGTGCCTTTTACTCGTGAGTTTGGCGCGTTTACTCGTGAGTTTGCTCCTTTTACTCGTGAGTTTGTGCTATACTCGTGAGTTTGGCGCGTTTACTCATGAGTTTGCTCCTTTTACTCGTGAGTTTGGCGCGTTTACTCATGAGTTTGCTCCTTTTACTCGTGAATTTGCGCTTTACTCGTGAATTTTACGCTTTTACTCGTGAGTTTGGCGCGTTTACTCGTGAGTCTGGCGCATTTACTTGTGAGTTTGTGCTTTACTCGTGAGTTTGTGCTTTACTCGTGAGTTTGTGCTTTACTCGTGAGTTTGGGCCTTTTACTCGTGAGTTTGCGCTTTA
>NZ_VHIK01000080.1:0-201 GCF_006680105.1 Bacillus sp. B4EP4a | reverse complement strand
GTTCCGTGATATGGGTTCCGCACTCCGAACATTGTTTAGGCGGCAGAGTCCTGAAGAATTCCAATGGGTTTTTAGTTTGCATGATGATTCCTCCTTTTTGATTTGGTTTAATCAGTCTTCGCGTTTGGAAAGGCAGTAGTCACATTCCATTAAGTAGGATTCAGCTTGTTCCGTGATATGGGTTCCGCACTCCGAACATTG
>NZ_VHIK01000008.1:0-34734 GCF_006680105.1 Bacillus sp. B4EP4a | reverse complement strand
CAATGTTCGGAGTGCGGAACCCATATCACGGAACAAGCTGAATCCTACTTAATGGAATGTGACCGCTGCCTTTCGAAACACGAAGACTAAATTAAACCAAATCATAAGGAGGAATCATCATGCAAACTAAAAACCCATTGGAATTCTTCAGGACTCTGCCACCTAAACAATGTTCGGAATGCGGGACCCATATCACGGAACAAGCTGAATCCTACCTCTTGGAATGTGACCGCTGCCTTTCCAAAAAAGATGAATATTAATATAAGATGCTGACATCAAGAAGCTATATAGGCCAATTTGATGTCAGCATTATTTCCTTGCATTCAAAAAAGGATGTCCCCGGGACACCCTTAAGCCGTACTTATTTTTTATCTCCCAATATATTTGTCTACATATTTTCCACTTATCTGCCTGCTGCTGTATTGTAAGAAATCCAATGCAAAAATCATGAATTCAAGGCCTAGACGCTTATCTGAACGCATAAAATCAGAACCTAGCAGTTTCTCCAATTTTTCAAGCCTATGGTATAGCGTTTGCCGGACAATGAATAGTTGTTTCGATGTTTCCTGTTTGGAACCGTTACAAGCAAGATAGGTCTTCAAGGTAGGCATTAACTCACCATTGTTTTGCTTGTCATATTCAATGACCGGACCTAAATATTCGTACACCGTTTCCTCCAGATTACCATGTTTATTTATGAGCGAAATCATGCGATGCATATGTAAGTCCTGATAAAAGAAGCTCCTGTTATCCTCTGGTAGTGTATCCTGAAGCAGCAAAGTCTCACGGGCCGTTTCATAACTTTTATAAATCTCACTTAACCTTTGAACATGCTTTCCAAACCCAATGGCAAGCAGACCCATACGATTACGCCCGCTTACATCCATTTTCATGATTCGATCCACCGCGCTTGTAATCCTTGATTTCCAATCTTCAGATGAACGATTATCACCTAAAATAAAAACAAGATGCTGATGTATTTCCATGGAAAATATCTGAAACCCGTACTGTTCAAAAACTGTTCTAAACATTATCTTAAAATAGGTTCCATCTAATTTTGTGGAACTTTTATTATATTTTGGGTGTTGTTTGCAAATGCAAACAATTCCGCCATCCAACTGCATTTTCGGATCAATATAGGAAAGTCTCTCCCGGATTGCTTCGTCACTATATTCACCTTCAATCCAATTTGTAAGCCATTTACTTTCTTCCGACATTTTCTTTTCTTCTATATATAACTCCCTTAATAGATGCTGTGCCAATGCCGTAGCCGTTCGATCCAAGATCAGTGAATCAAAATCAGTCAACTCTCTGTCGTTGCTGCAAATGAGCAGTTCCGCATAATTTTCACCGAGCACTTGAATCGGCTGTCCAAGAACGGTCTTATCCAATTTCCGCTTCTCTTCGAATATGTCCGCTACCATTTGGAAGGTTATTTTTTTCTTGGTTTTTGGAATGCTGGCTATATCATTTTCATTAAAGATAAGAATAACCTGTACATTTAAATAGCTGTGGAGAAATTTTAGAATTGGTTCATAATGGTCAATTTCGAGGAGATTTTTATTTAACTGCTGGGAGTAGTTTTCTAAGTTGGAGATCATCTGATATTGTTTATTGATGATAAGGGAATGAATATCCTGCGTGATTTCTACGAAAGGGACCTCTTCATGAAATAGGATGATAGGGAATTGCCGTTCATTTGCGAGATCAATGGCACATTGGGGCACGGCCATGGTGTCTGCGCCAACCTCTATACAGAGTCCAGCTGCATCGCATTCAATTAACTGTCTTAAGTAGGATAGAAATGTGTCATCGCAATCTTTCCACCCTAAACCGGTAGTCAGAATCAGTTCATTTCCATTTAACAAATGGCTGATTTGGGTTACTTCCATACAGTGTACCCACTTCACTTGACGCTTTATCCCACCGCTACCTGCAATTATATCCGTCAGATTAAAATGCTTGCGTGTTAGAATTTCCTCGATTGTAATCGATGTATTCATCCATACACATCCTTTTATAAAACTGCTTTAAAATCTATTATAAACGGACAACCTTTAAATCTCCAGACACTTGTTAGAAAATCTAACGTCAAAATTCTACAAAAACATCGAACAGGAACAAGAAAAAGGACCCATTCGTGAGGAATAGGCCCGGTTCATAACCATTTCAATTCAATTTTTTGACAAGCAATGTAGAGAAGTATTTCCTTCCTTCCGGGGTTTTGATGTTCAATTGCTTCCATTCCTGCTTCGTTCCTTCAATCAGTTCAAAATCGAGAAAAGCTCCACTTAAACTTTCGGAAACCCGGGTGATTCGATATCCTCTTTCAAGTAAAAAATCGATTTGTTCCCTTTCTAAGCGATACTCTTGATATTCGGACATTTACATTCCCCCCTTTTTCATACGTTCTCCTTGCCGGTTGAAGCCGGAAAAACCATCTCTTCCTCAAGTTCTGGACCTTTTCCGATTTTCCAATCCCTGCCAACGGAAATTCCTAAATATTTCTCATCGCTGGGATCAATGATTTCAGCTTGTTCATATTGCTTGAACCACCAATACTTAGCTAATATATAATAACTTGCACCGCCGAGAAGAAAGCCAATAATAAACGAGTAATTTGAAAAAATCGTGGCACCGATTCCGCCTATCACCCAAGAAATGATTCCTGCCCAATTCACTCCATTCAAATATTTATACTGGCCTTCACTCTCATAGAGGTCTCGTACATTCACTCTCCGTTTACGGAGGAAATAGTAATCCGCTATCAGGATGCCGACAATGGATGCCAGGATTCCGCCTATTATTAATAAAACTTCTATTATGATGCCGAACAGGCTCCATGGCTGAACTACTATCCCAATAACCCCCGCCACAACGACTCCCGCCCAAAATGGCATTTTAGGACCCATGACATTGGAGAAAATCGTAGCTGCGGGAATGACATTGGCCGTAGTATTCGTCGACCATTGAGCAAATACGATCATGATTAAAAGGACCCCGAGAGCAATTCCACTTGCTGATCCCTGTATGGCAACTACAGGATCATAATTGGAAACAGCCATATAAGAAACGGCTCCGATAATCACCATGAACGTCTGCGTGATGGGATAGGTGATAATATTCCCAATTATTTGCCCCTTATTGCGCTTGAACCAATTTTTTTCATTTTTTGGTGCCTTTATATAGCGGGAAAGCGTGGGCATATCTGCAGTCAACGTGCCCCAAAATCCCATATTTGCCATGATAACGACCATGAAAGCCGTGGCGGCAGCCCCGCCAGTGACCGGACTTTCAATCCAGGACCATACATCTCTTCCTTGGGCCACAGCCTGATCGGATAGAGTGAAGTACATCCAGCCAGAAATTAAAATGATAACGGGCGCCGCCAAGTCGGCGAATCGTTCTATCGACTTTATTCCCATTGCCGTGTTGACCAATTGTAAAACGGCAAAAATGAGGAAGCATATAAACCAATTATCAAAGTCAAAAAGGGTTGTGAAGATAGCGTTCATTGCAGTGGCTCCAAAGTAAGTATTGAGGCCGAACCAGCATGACGCTACAAAACCCCGTACAACCGAAGGGATGTGGGTGCCAATCGTACCGAACGGCGCCCTCATATAGACCGGGAATGATATTCCATGTTCAACACCAATATCCCCTGTCATTGTCATCAAAAAGCCGAGAACCACACAGGCAATGACCGTTGCAAGAACGACCCAGCCTAAGGATAAACTTTGAACACCGTTCCCACCGATTGCGAAGGCGGCCAATACTACAGCCATGCCCACCCAAATGAAACCAAATCCGGCTGCACTTATATTTTTCTCACTATGAGGTATAGGCAGCAAATCGGGAGACTTTAAATAATCTTTCTTCTCACTCATAGAAAATCCCCCTAAATTAATTTGCAAGATTCCTTACCGAAGTTAGACTGGAAGCCTTTTTCCGGTATCCGGCTTCAGCGCCGCATTATATTTTGCCCGTTTCAGGAATTGCCCTTTTCCAGCTTCGCCTACAAATTGTTTGTCTTTAATGACGAATTGACCTCTCGATAAAACGGAAACCGGTTCACCTGTAATTTCCATACCTTCAAACGCATTATAATCCACAGCCATGTGATGAGTATCAGCAGAAATGGCCCTTTCAACTTTCGGGTCAAAAATGACGATATCAGCATCCGAACCTACTGCAATCGTCCCTTTCTTAGGGAATAATCCAAATAGTTTGGCAGCACGCGTAGAGGTCATGTCGACGAATTGATTCAAGGTAATACGCTCTTTCATGACCCCTTCAGAGAAGAGGATGCTCATACGATCCTCAATAGTTGGGCCACCATTCGGTATTTTTGTGAAATCTTCACGTCCAAGTTCCTTCTGTCCCTTAAAATCAAAAGAGCATTGATCGGAGCCGATCGTTTGCAGCTGTCCCGTTTTCAAAGCATTCCATAGCACTTCCTGATTTTTCTTCTCCCTTAACGGCGGGGACCATACATACTTAGATCCTTCGAAATGGGGCTTTTCAAGATAAGACTGGTCAAGAACCAAATATTGCGGACAAGTCTCCCCCCAAATATCCACCCCTTTATTTCTTGCCTCCGTGATCTTTTCAACCGCATCTTCACAGGTGACGTGAACCACATAGAGCTGACCATTTGCCATTTCCGTCAGTTTAGCTGCACGTCCAGTTGCTTCCCCTTCAAGTTCCGGAGGCCTTGTCAGTGCATGGTAAATTGGATCGGTGTTACCTTCAGCAAGTGCCTGCTTTGTAAGATAATCGATGACATCACCATTTTCAGCGTGAACCATGACAAGTGCGCCAAGTTCCTTTGCTTGCAACAAAGTGCGGTATAGCGTGGCATCATCAGCTTGAAAAACATTCTTGTAAGCCATGAACACTTTAAAGGAAGAAATCCCTTCATTATCGATGATACTTGGCAACTCAGCCAATACATCATCGTTAATCTCACTGATCATTAAATGAAAACCATAATCTATGGCCGCTTTTTCATTGGCCTTTTCATGCCATGTTTCAATTGCTTTCTTTAATGGCACCCCTTTTTCGGTCAGACAAAAGTCGATGATCGTTGTCGTGCCTCCATATGCAGCAGCAATCGTACCCGTTTCATAATCATCCTTCGTCGTTGTCCCTCCAAACGGCATATCGAGATGGGTATGCGGATCAATGCCCCCCGGAAAAATATAAGCGCCTTTTGCATCAATGATTTCAGCCCCCTCAGCCGGCAGGTCCTTGCCAATCATTGCAATCTTCTCATTTTCAATCAATATATCCGCCTGATACGTATCTGCAGCTGTTGCAATCGTTCCATTTTTAATGATTTTCTTCATCTTCGACCCCTCCATCATTTTACGAAATCAACACTTTCACTGCTTATGCCCCCAAGGAACGACTGGCGTTCATTCCAGGTCATTGGCGGTAATTCATTTGTCAACTCGATCATATCGATCGCCCCATCGACCGGACAGACGATCGAACAAAGGTTACAGCCTACGCAATCTTCTTCGCGCACTCTCAAGAAGGAACTGCCTGACGTGTCCTTTAACATATCTATACATTGATGAGATGTATCTTCACACGCAATATGGCATTTATTGCAGTTGATGCACACATCATTATTAATGCGCGCAACAACCTTATAATTGAGATCTAAATTCCCCCAGTCGGAATAACGCGGTACGGACTTACCGACAATATCCATCACAGAAGAAATCCCTTTTTCATCAAGGTAATTGGACAGGCCATCAATCAAATCTTCTACTATTCTAAAACCGTGATGCATGGCAGCCGTACAAATTTGCACTCCAGTCGAACCCATCAATAAAAATTCCACCGTATCCTGCCAATTTGAAATCCCGCCTATTCCGGAAATGGGAACATTGACCATTTTATTCCTTGCACACTCAGCCACCATATTCAAAGCAATCGGCTTCACGGCGGGACCGCAATACCCTCCGTGGGCCCCCTTGCCGCCTACATGGGGAATCGTATTCCATGAATGGATGTCCACTCCTGCCAAGCTGTTGATCGTATTGATCATGCTTATTGCATCCGCACCGCCGCGCACCGCCGCTTCAGCCGTAACCGTAATGTCGGTTATATTGGGTGTAAGCTTGACGATGACGGGTTTGGATGCAGCTTCCTTCGCCCAGTATGTTTGCTTTTCCACAAGTTCGGGAACCTGTCCCGAAGCAGCTCCCATCCCACGCTCTGCCATACCGTGCGGGCAACCAAAGTTTAACTCGTAACCATCGACCCCCACATCTTCTATACGTTTGATGATTTCATGCCACTTTTCCTGTTTTGGCTCCACCATCACCGATGCAATGATTGCATGATCAGGGAATCTCTTCTTCGTTTCATATATTTCTTTCAGATTCACTTCAAGAGGACGATCCGTAATCAATTCTATATTGTTGAACCCGGCAACTCTCTGTCCATTAAAGCTGACCGCTGCAAAACGTGATGAAACATTCAGGATGGGATCACCCAATGTCTTCCAAACCGCTCCTCCCCAGCCAGCTTCAAATGCGCGCTGGACTTGATAACCCGAATTAGTAGGTGGTGCTGAAGCAAGCCAAAAAGGATTGGGAGATTTAATACCTGCAAGATCAATTGATAAATCAGCCATGATAAGCCTCCTAATTTTCATAGTTATTAAGCAATATCCACCGCTTCGCCCATCAAAATCGATTCAATTTCATAGGCTGTCTTCTTCCCTTGCTGGGCAGCTGAAACAACCATTGCCTCACCTTGGCCTTTTCCGAAGATCACGTCACCGCACGCAAAGATCTTTTCATTCGATGTCCTGTAGGAATCACCCTCCAATGTTACGACACCATCATCATGTTGAATGCCGAACTGTTCAATCAATCCTACATACCTGGATTGGCCTATAGCACGAATGACCCCATCGACCGGTATGACGAACTCTGAACCGGGAATTTGGACTGGACGGCGCCGGCCATCTTCCCCCGCCTCGCTAAGCACCATCTTCACGCACTCGATGCCCGTAACCTGACCGCTTTCATCCGAGAGTATCCTGGAGGGGGCAGTCAGCCAGTGAAACCCGACACCCTCTTGTTTGGCAAACTCATATTCAAAATCATAGGCTGTCATTTCCTTTTGGGTACGACGATAAATAATACTCACCTGTTCGGCGCCAAGGCGTACAGAACAGGTTGCGGCATCGATCGCCGTGTTTCCAGCCCCTATTACCACCATCTTCTTCCCAATGAATTTATCAGTGATTGCCCCTGTTTTCGTTGCTTTCACGAAATCGATTGCATCATAAACTTCAGCCAAAGCCTCCCCTTCAATTCCAAGCTTAGGAACATCGGACATGCCGATCGCTAAAATGACCGCATCATAGTCGGCAGTCAGCTGATTTGCGGAAACATCCACTCCGACCCGTGTATTCGTTTTAATATCAACATCCAAACTCTTTACTTGCTCAACTTCCCAATAAGAAATGCTCTGAGGTAAACGGAACGATACAATTCCGTAAGTATTTAATCCGCCCGGATTCTTTTCAGCTTCGAAAATGGTTACACTGTAGCCAAGCAAGGCTAACTCCCTTGCTGCAGACAAACCCGCCGGACCGCTTCCTACAATGGCAACTTTTTTGCCATTCTTCTTCCCGGCCTTGAATAGGGCTTGTTTATTTTGGATGGCCCAATCTGTGGAATAACGCTGGAGATTGCCAATCATGATTGGCTTTGTAGAATGGTTCAGGACACATGCCCCCTCACATAGCTCTTCAGTCGGACATACCCGCGCACAGCTGGCACCGACAGGATTGGCTGTCATGATGGTCTTGGCCGACCCTTTAAAATTACCTGAAGCTATCTTCTTAATAAAACCTGGAATATCTATTCCGGTCGGACAGGCTTGGATGCATGGGGCATCATAGCAGTATAAACATCGATTCGATTCTTCCAAAGCTTCCCTTGGGGATAAACTCCTCTGCGCTTCCTGGAAGTTAATCTCCAGATCACCTTTTAATGGGCTCGTCATACTCATCCACTATTTCTCCTTCCAAACATTTATTTTTGAAAAATAAAAAGGGAGGAATTGCATGCATTTCTCTCTACTGTCCTCATATTTAAACGATTGAAAGCATTGCCAACATGGTTTTCATCAATTTATTCAACTAACAGTCATGGCGATTTCCCAGCCAAAATTCTCTCGTTTTGTTTATTATTTTCTATCATTCTCTCACTGGTCACGCCTCGGTCCCTGCTTCCTTCTAACACAAAAAGCCCCCCCTGCTAATCTTAAAAACTCATATCCTGATGATAAATCAGAGAATTGAGTATTCTTTATTTTATAATGTTAAAAAGTAAGTTACATTATACAAAGTGTAAAGTATTTCCAGATGCTAGATATGCAATATGTAATAATCATGTTATATTTCCTAACAATAAGTGATAAACATCGTCATTTTTCTACATTCAAACTTACTTTTCACCATACTTATTGATATTCTTTGGATGGTTTGTTCTGAAGACCTAATTATCAACACTTTGTCCACATAAAAAAAAACCCAGAAACTAAAATCTTGGTTTCCTGGGTCTTTTCACTTTTATCCACAACTTATTCACATATTAGATGGCATTAATCTCTTTGTTTTCGCAGAACAGAGGCATTCAACCAAAAGTTATCCACAATACCGAATCGACTTTTCCACTTATCAACAAACCGTTAACAATTTATCAACAGGCAGGTTCATTCCGGATGAATAACGTATCGTTTATATTTCTCATAATCCGTTTTCTTGCACTCAAGCTTTATTCGATATCCGGTTGCCTCATATTCTGTTACGGTTATGTGACCATTTTCATTGAAATATGAAACCAGCTGTCCTTGATCAAATGGAATCAGCATTTCACAGTGAGTATAGTCTACAAAAATATGCTTGCGAATTTGACCTATCAATTCCTCAATGCCAACTTTGTTTTTTGCTGACATATACACAGAGCCACGATTCACCTGAGGGATATCCAAATCGGTAAGGTCCGCTTTATTATAGGCAAAAATCGTTGGAATCCCTTTAATGCCTATCTCGTCTAAAGTTTTATCCGTTATCTCTATTTGCTGCTCATGATTAGGATTGGAAAAATCGACAACATGGATCAACAGGTCCGCTTCTACCACTTCTTCCAATGTGGATCGGAATGCTTTCACGAGATGATGGGGCAATTTGGACACAAACCCCACCGTATCCGTCAATAAAAATTCCTTTTTATCCGGAAGCGGGATGTTTCGGACGGATGTCTCAAGCGTAGCGAACAGCATATCCTTCTCAAACACCTGCTTCTCGGCTGTTGGATGGAACATCTCAATCAGGGCATTCATGATCGAAGATTTACCTGCATTGGTATAACCGACTAAGGATACGACAGGGATGGCATTCTTTTTCCGCTGTTTCCTCTGCGTTTGCCGGTGTGCAACAAGGGCTTCCAGTTCTTTATTCAAAACACTTATATTTTCCTCGATTCTCCTGCGGTCAAGCTCTAACTGCTTTTCACCTGCACCTTTGTTTGTACCGACCCCGCCACTCTGACGCCCTAATGACTCCCTCAAACCAACGAGACGCGGGAGCATATACTGAAGCTTTGCCACTTCTACCTGAAGCTGTGCCTCCTTCGTTTTCGCCCGATGCGCGAAGATGTCCAGAATCAAGATTGTCCGGTCGATCACCTTGCAATCCATGTCCCTCTCCAGATTACGAAGTTGCGAAGGGGAGAGCTGATCATTAAAAATGACGACATTAGCTTCTTTATGCTCAACGAGATTTTTTACTTCCTCGATCTTCCCGGTACCGATAAAATGTGACGAGTTCACCCGTTGCAAATTTTGTGTGATGGTCCCTGCAACCTCTACCTCGCATGCTTCCGTTAAATTGGCCAATTCCTCCATTGAATACTCAAAATCCTTTTGACCGTTGAGATTAACTCCAACCAAGATTGCCCTCTGCTGTAATTCCATCATTTCAAATCCCTTCCGTACATACCTTACTCCCTATATTATGCTTAATCAAACCCATCATACTGCCTAAAAGCCAGCCACATTGTAGCATACCAGACATTACTTGCATAACGTTCGCTGCCCAAGTTTATCGGACTTCCCTTTACTATAAAAGAAAATTCAACAAAAAAATAACAGGACCGATTAATTTTTTCAAAGTTTCACATGAAACAATTGGAAAGCTTATAAATAAAAGCTCCTTGGTGCACCTTAAGATACACCAGGGAGCTCATATTATTCTATTCCTTTATTCTCAATAACCTAAGACTATTCAATGTAACTAATAACGTCGCACCCATGTCGGCAAAAATCGCCATCCAAAGTGTTAACCAGCCCGGCGCTATCAATAATAAGGCCAGGATTTTAATCACCAATGAAAACGTGATGTTCTGCTTAATGATTTTTAATGTTTTGCGGCTTAAGCGGATTGTATAAGGCAGCTTCGACAAGTCATCACCCATTAAGGCAATATCGGCTGTTTCAAGGGCCGTATCTGTACCCGCCCCGCCCATTGCTATTCCTACTGTGGAAGCTGCCAAGGCCGGAGCATCATTGACACCATCACCTACCATGGCCACTCGATCATATTTTTGTTTCCATCGTTTGATGATGGTCAATTTATCTTGTGGCAATAGCTCCGCCTCGATCTCATGAACGCCAGCTGCCGCTCCAATAGCTTTAGCTGTTCCGATATTATCCCCAGTCAGCATGATCGTTTTTTCAATGCCTAATGCATGCAGTTTCCGAATTGCTTCTTTACTGCTTTCCCTTATTTCATCAGACACCGCGATGAGCGCCAGGATCTTCACTTGATCGCCAAGCACCATCACCGTTTTTCCCGCATTTTGAAAGCCGCTGATTAATTTAAGCACATCATCAGATAAAACTAAACCTGCCTCTTCTTCAAAAAGGTGGGGTTTACCAATGTAATAGATTCCTTGATTGATTTTCCCTTTTATACCTTTACCTGTGATCGCAGTAAAATCCTCTACCAATAAAGAATGATAGTCCACATCTTGGTTTTCCGCCTTTTGAAGAATGGCTGTGGCAAGGGGGTGCTGTGACCTGCTTTCTAAAGCAGCAGCGATAGCCAGCACATCCTGTTCATTCAACTCAGCAGATAACACAGTGAAATCAGTCACTTCAGGTACGCCCTTTGTTAAAGTACCCGTTTTGTCAAACGCAATCGCCTTTAAGGCTCCCGCTTCCTCCAAATGGACCCCGCCTTTAATCAGCACACCATGTTTCGCAGCATTTCCGATAGCTGTCACAATGGCGATGGGCGTAGAAATGACCAAAGCACAAGGACAACCGACAACAAGTACAGCCAACCCCCGGTAAATCCATTCACTCCAATCCCCGTTCATCACAATCGGGGGCAACACGGCAATGGCCAAGGCAATGAGCATTATGGCCGGCGTATAGAATTTTGCGAATTTATCCACGAAGGCTTGGGAAGGGGCCTTTTCGGCCTGTGCTTCTTCAACAAGGTGGATGATTTTTGCAATCGTCGTATCCTCGACTCGCTTCGTGACCTCCACTTCGAGCAACCCTTCACCATTTAAGGTTCCGGCAAACACTTCACCATCAACCGTTTTAAAAACCGGCTCGGATTCCCCAGTAATGGCTGCTTGATTAAGTGTCGAGGCCCCTTTCATGATCCTGCCATCCATGGCAAGCTTTTGACCCGGTTTAACGATCATGATGTCGCCCACTTCAATCTCATCAACAGCAACCATCATTTCGTGATGCCCCCTACGGATCAAGGCTTCTTTAGGTGCGATGTTCATTAATGATTCTATAGAATTACGGGCTTTATCCATCGAATATTTTTCCAGTGCTTCACTTATCGCAAATAGGATGACGACAGTCGCCCCTTCGCCCCATTCACCAAGCACGGCCGCCCCGATGATGGCAACCGTCATAAGGGTGTGCATATCAAAGCGAAGTCTGACAAGATTCTTCAATCCATTGACAAATAATGAATATCCCCCAACTATGATTGCAGCCGCATAACCGATCACCGGCATGATGCTTCCATCAGCATATCGATTATCCAATATCCAGCTGATCAGCAAAAGGATAACCGAGAACACCACTTTTATATTTTCTTTTTGCTTCCAAAATGGTTCCTTTTGCTTCACCTGTTCCTGTTCACCACGGATTCTCAGGTTATCAAAAGCACCCGCCTTTTCAATTTCTTCGATAGTCGCACTGCCCTGTACAGAAATCTTCGAGGCACCAAAGTTGATTTTGGCATCCTCCACGCCCTCTAGTTCACGGACTTTGTTCTCAAATTTAGCTGCACAATTAGTGCATGATAGACCTTGGATACGATATGTTTTTAATGGGGACTCAGCCATCGACCCTTACCTCCTGCTGATGTTCTAAAGCAATGAGAATTAATTGCTTTATATGGTGATCATCCAAAGAATAAAAAGCCAACTTTCCTTCTTTTCGGTATTTTACGATTGCGTGTTTATAAAGGGTACGAAGATGATGTGACGTTGTCGCCATCGAAGCACCAATGATATTGGCCAGATCGCACACACACAATTCCTCGTCCTTACAGAGCGCATAAGCTATCTTCGCCCTATTCTCATCGCCTATAACCTTAAACAGCTTCGACATGCTGGATAAATTCACCTGGCTCATTTCCTCTTGAATGCGATTAACCTTCACTTCATCATGCAGGTGGACATCACATATATCTTTCAGTTCCGTCATCTTCTCACACCTCTCATTCAAATCTACGTTTGATTATAATATAACATAATTACCTGAATATTCAAATCTATATTTGAATGTACAAGAATCTTTTCTCCTTCCTTTGGAAGTGCCTATATGTCTTTATATGTGGGCCATCGTTTTTTGTTTCACTTCGCAGTCGTTCCCCTGGAATTTTGCTGAACACAAAAGGGCAGGCCGTCCTCTTTCCAGGGACTACATGAATCTCCTGAACCGAAACTTCTATACTTCAGGCGAAAAAAAAAGAAGGGACATAAATTCCTTCACGTCCCTTCAATCCAATGATTTCAGTAATTTCCTATCGATTCCTTGATAAGTATAATATATTTAATTTAGTATTTTTTAGAAAAACTATGATATACTTAGTCAAACCTTTTTAAGCGTTTTACTTTACTTGTACCATTTACCCTGCTTATCGTTGAGCAGGGTTTTTTGCTATGTATTTTCACAAAACAAAAAAAGACAGACCCTATAACAAGGATCCGTCTTTTTTTGTTATTGAAATTATGCTTTTTGAACGTTAGAAGCTTGAGGTCCGCGTTGACCTTGTTCTACTTCAAAAGTAACTTCTTGACCTTCGTCTAAAGATTTGAAACCTTCGCTTTGGATAGCTGAGAAATGTACGAATACGTCGTCTCCGTTTTCGCGTTCGATGAATCCAAAACCTTTTTCTGCGTTAAACCATTTTACTTTACCTTGTTCCATTGTTGTTGCCTCCTAGTGCATCTAAGCACAATGTATTACTATCCTTGCTCTAAGTCATCATCGAAAACGAAAAGTAGTACTTTTAGTATCCTTAGTACCGAACAAAAATAATTAAGACTAAGCATAACATTAAATGGTAGCGATTGCAAATAGTTTGGGGAAACTTTTTTCCAGCAATTTTTAATACTCTCTAAATTCATTTAAAATCAAGCAGTAACCAATGGGCTCTATCTATTCAGATGACGGCTTCATGACCTCCCACATGCATTTATCAAAACAAAAACCTCTCGTATAACAAGAGGTTTTTGTAAATGTTCAAATCGAATATTTATTTTTCGGTAATGAACTTTTCTACCATTTCTTCTAAAATGGCCGATTCTTTTGCTAAATCTTCATTTTGTTCCTTCAATCCAGTCATTATGGTGCTTTGTTGAATTGCAGCTGCCGAGATTTGCTCCGTTGTTGCGACTCCTTCTTCTGAAATCGCCGCAATTTCCTGAATGGATGCCAGGCTTTCATCCGAAGACTCATTGATTTTTTTCGAATGTGCGGCTAATCGTTCCGTGCCTTTCAGTAATTTCTCTACGGATTCAAATATCTTATTGAAAATCTCGCCATTGTTTTCCACTAAGGAAACACCATTTAATATATCCTGAAAACTCTCATCATTATTTTGGATGACTTTGGCTGTTTGTTCATTAATCCGCATAATGGATTCTGAAATGATATCGATGGATTCATCTGTTTGCACAGCCAATTTTTGCACCTCTTGAGCCACTACGGCAAAACCTCTGCCGGCATCACCCGCCCGTGCCGCTTCAATGGAAGCATTCAGGGATAGCAGGTTCGTTTGAGAAGCAATCACCCTTATTAAGCCAATCACTTCATTTATCTTCACTACATCCTCTTCCAGGCTCACCAAATTGGCTTTATTCGCTTGGCCATTTTCCATGATTTTATCCATCTGGCTCGTTACATCTTGCACTTGTTTACTTCCTTGTTCAGCAAGTGTATTGGTATGCAAGGTAAATTCATTCATTTCATTCGTTTGTTCGTTCATTAAACGGATTGTGTCCGTTAAGTCACTGATCATATTGGAAATTCGGTCAATATGATGGGCACGTTCTTCTGAAGCTTTTGCTTCTTCCGTTGTCCCCGTCACTATCTGGCCATAGGATTCCACCATCTCCTCAAAGGATTGCTGAATGGACACTGTCGTTTGATTCATCGTTTGGGCATGTTCACGGACATTCTGGATAATACGGGCCAAACTTAACCTCATATCTTCGAATCCATTTGAAAGATTGCCAATCTCATCCTGTCTACCAACGGGAATCGATTTACTTAAGTCCCCTTTTGCCATTTCATTCGTGTAACCAACAAGTTCATTGACGGGTCCCGAAATCTTTTTCCCGATGACAACGGCGCATAGCACACCTAATATAACGGCACTTGCAAGAAATACGATATTATAGAATATCATTGTGCTTTTTAATTCATCAATGAATTTTGCATCCATATCGATTCCGACAATCGCGCCCGTTCCTTTGATTGGCGTAAAGTACGACTTGTGTGTACCCCACTTATCTTTATATATTTCACTTAATACGTCTTCGTTTCCATTTATCGATTTTGCCTGTTCCGGCGTGAAAGGGGATTCCACCATGTAGTCCTCGCTGCCGTTCAAGGCTACAATCATGTCGGCATCATTCTCCCGCTTCAACACATAAACATATTCAATTCCCTTTTTATCTTCAACAAAGGCATCTAGTTTCCGCCTAATCTCTTCGCCCCGTTCGGAAGCTTTGTTTATCAAAGTGGGATTGAGGCTCGCTGCTAAACTGTGGGCATTTTCAGAAAGGCGATCATCGAATTGCGGAAGGACATTCTCATTGATCATTTTATTAGTAATATAGGAAAAGCAAAGACCCATGGCCCCTGCGAAAAGTACGAAAGGAATAATATAAAACAAGAATAGTTTTGCCAGCAAAGATTTTTTAGGATTAAGCTTTGAAAATCTCATTTCCATGCCCCCCTTAGATGAAAACCAGGTGTTTTATAGTCAAATATGGTATTAAGTCCAAATGGAGCAATTGGAGATTTTCATCCAAATCCTCACTTCTATAAAAGATGATTGCCATGCTCCGCTCATTTTGAAAAGGAAGCTGCCTATATTCCAAAACATGTTCGAATTCATGACGAAGTCCATCATGATCAATACATGAAACATCTTCCGGATTTATTTCCAGCGGTACCTCTGCAAAGAAAAAGCTATATATATGATCGTCCATCTCTTCCAATATCCGATTCCAATCAGGTTTCGTTCCTGAAAAATAGTGTTCATACATATTCATTCCATAGGCATGGTAACCTAGATCCGTTGTACCCGCCCCAGCAAAACGCAGGGGATTGATTTCAATGGGTATCACCCGGTTTTCCTTTTTGCGAATTTCAAAGTGTACAGGGTAATTCCTAAGTGGAAGGACCGTTTGAATAATCTTCATGAACTTTAGTGCATCATGATAGATTTCGTTAATGGCCAACTTCGAAGTATAATAAATTCGATCGGAAGTATCGTAATCATCCTTGAATAATCGTTTGAAGATATTCAAAATGACCGGTTCACCATCTTGATTGTAATAGCCATCAATGGCATACTCTTCACCCTGAATCCACTCTTCTATTAAAACGGTCTGGGAACCGACCACTTCTGAATCATATAATCCATCCGAATGAAGTAAATCCGCTTTAAGCTGGTTCACGGCTATATCCCAATCCTGCTCATTCTTGACTTTGTGGACCCCTACACTCGAATAGCCAATATTGGGTTTGATAACTACCGGAAACGGTATTTGATTTTTATCCAGGTCACTTATTATGGATAAATCAATATCTTGGAAATAGAAATCGGGATATAAAGATTTCGTCAAATTTCGCACCTGACTCTTATCCTTCAATAACTTTGACCAAATGTATTCATTGCTATTCGGTTGGAAATGACCTAATAATGTTATGCCATTTTCAGAGTTTGTAAGAATTCTTTTGTCCATTTCCATGGACTTGAAAAATTCGGTATCTTTTTGAATGTTTAGCTTTTCTGATGTTAATGCGACTCCCCATTGCCCTTGTTCCAGCACTGGAATTTGCTGTTCCTCCAACACCTTTAGAAGAATTGGCGACACAATGGACTCATTCAAAATAATCATTTTTTCCACCTAACTTATACTGTTTTTTGTATCTCCATATTTAATCGGTCAAAAGCGGTAAGTATTTAGCTTATATAGGGATTATTATTAAAAATGCATTAAAAATAAAGATATCAATATATCTTTTTACCTATCCCATCAGATCTAGCCTTGAGGTCCTTGCACATACCATCGAATATTTAATTTTCTTGTATCTTCATTAAAAAAGGCCGACACTATTTTAAGTGTCCGCCATATTTTTTCAAATTTATCATTCAGAAAAAGTTCACCACTAATTTTCGTGGAATAATTAAGACTAGTTCATATTCAATTCATAACTTCTATATATACTTGCCCTATGAAGATCAAGAAAGGATGTATTTCATATGTCAGAAGAAAAAAATCAAAAGGGATGGCGCCAGTTCATTCGGTTAGTTCAACAAACGAAGCCTTCTAAACTAATGATAGGGATTGCATTGGCATTAAGCCTTGGTACAACGGGTGTAGGTTTATTAGTCCCTTTATTCACAAAAAATCTAATTAATGATTTTTCGATCAGCTCACTAAGTACTGAACGGATCACCCTTCTCGTTCTTGCCATCATCGTTCAAGCATTGGCCAGTGGATTTTCCATCTATTTATTAAATCGGATCGGTCAATCTGTAGTGGCGGGTATCCGCGATCAACTATGGAAAAAATTACTCGTATTGCCCGTGAGTTATTTTGATGAACATCCCTCTGGAGAAACAGTCAGCCGAATGACAAATGATACAACTGTAGTGAAGGGATTAATCTCTGAACACCTCTCAAATTTCGTTACTGGAATCATTTCCATCGTAGGCTCCATGATCGTGTTATTCGTACTGGATTGGAAAATGACATTATTGATGTTCACTGCAATTCCACTCTCTGTTTTGATATTAATGCCATTAGGGAAAAAAATGCATAAAATTTCAAAAGGGATGCAGGACGAGACAGCAAGCTTCACCGCAGTCCTTCAGCAGGTGCTAACGGAAATACGCCTTGTTAAAGCTTCGAATGCAGAAGCTTTGGAATATCAAAATGGAAAAAAAGGAATCCATAAATTATTTCAATTCGGATTAAAAGAGGCAAAAATCCAAGCGTTGATTGCGCCGCTAATGAGTTTTGTGATGATGGCATTACTCGTGCTGATTTTAGGTTATGGTGGAATGCGCGTTTCTTCAGGAGCCCTGACAGCTGGAGCTCTAGTTGCATTCATCATGTATCTTTTCCAAATAATCATGCCAATGGCTCAATTAGCTAGTTTCTTTACACAATTCCAAAAAGCAACGGGTGCAACAGAGCGCATCATTTCCATTCTGGATTCAGTGGAGGAAGAAGATGCGATGCAGCCAGTTCAAAATATAAGTCAATCAATCAGCGTGGAGAACCTGAACTATAGTTATAATAATGGAGAACAGGTACTTAAAGATATAAGCTTTAACGTTGAAGCCGGAAAGGTCACTGCAATTGTCGGCCCAAGCGGCAGCGGAAAAACGACCCTTTTTTCGTTATTCGAGCGTTTCTACAAACCACAGCAAGGGTCCATATCCATAGGCGGGAAAAACATAAATGATTTCACACTCCTTTCATGGAGAAGCCAGATTGGATATGTTTCACAAGAAAGCCCGATTGTATCAGGTACAATTCGAGATAATATTTGTTATGGCATCGAACGGGATATAACGGATGAGGAATTAAATCAAGTGGCTAAAATGGCGTATGCAGATCAGTTCATTTCTCATCTTTCGAACGGATATGATACAGAGGTTGGTGAAAGGGGCATGAAATTATCAGGGGGTCAAAGACAAAGAATCGCGATCGCTCGTGCATTTTTAAGAAACCCCAAAATATTAATGCTTGATGAAGCTACTTCCAGCCTAGACAGCAAATCAGAAAAAGTGGTTCAACAGGCATTGAATGATTTAATGAAAGGCCGAACAACAATAGTTATCGCCCACCGCCTATCGACCGTTATCGGTTCAGATCAAATCATCTTCCTTGAAAAAGGGAAAATAACAGGCAGCGGTACACATAAAGAGCTGTATCATACGCATTCATTATATCGAGAATTTGCTGAACAGCAGTTGCACAAACTTGAACTGGCCTAATTCACCGAAAGGAAAGAAGAAGGATGACAAAAATATTGATAGTAGATGATGATGCACATATTCGCGAACTTATAAACCTGTTGTTAAGAAAAGAAGGATTCGATCTATATGAGGCCCGAGATGGACTGCAAGCATTGAAAGTAATGGAGAAGGTGAAAATCGATTTGGCAGTCATCGATATTATGATGCCTAACATGGATGGATGGCAATTATGCAAAGAGTTAAGGGAATTTAGTGATATCCCCATTTTAATGCTGACTGCAAAAGGGGAAACAACTCAAAAAGTAAAAGGATTCGGTCTTGGGGCAGATGATTATCTTGTAAAGCCATTTGAACCGATCGAATTGGTTCTTAGAATAAAGGCATTACTTAAACGGTATAAAATCACTATTTCACAAACATTAAATATCGGCGAATTAAAGATGAATCGCAACACGCATGAAATGTCATTCAAAGAACAGGAATATACGATTCCATTAAAAGAATTCGAATTGTTGTTTAAATTAGCAAGCTATCCTGGAAAAACTTTTTCCAGGGAAGATCTTATTGAAGACATTTGGGGCTATGATTATGAAGGTGATGAACGAACTGTCGATGTACATATTAAAAGAGTGAGAGAACGGTTTCCGGAATCGGAGTTCCCCTTCCAAATTAAAACGATTTGGGGATTGGGCTACCGTTTGGAGATAACGAGATGAGAAGCAATCGATTTTTCAAACAAATGCTTGGCATATTGTTTTTTCTTACGTTTAATTCAATTTGCTTTTCGGCCGGGTACTATATCATTGAGCTATTGCCATTAAGGTTACCCGATTTTGTACGGTATCTGACCACAATCATCACAAGCATCGCAATCATGATATTAATTGGCTATCTTATGCATGCCATCCATCACAATAAACGGGCAAATATTTACCTCGAGATCATTGATGCCTTAAGGAAAATAGCAAATGGCGATTATAATGTTCAATTGGATTTTAAAATCGATAGGAAAAACGAAATGACCGATATCATTAACCACTTCAATCACATGGCCAAGCAATTGAAGCAAATGGAAGAGATGCGGCAGGAATTCATCTCTAACGTCTCACACGAAATACAGTCGCCCCTAACCTCCATCGTAGGATTTGCCCAAGCTCTTCAATATAATAAGCTGACAATCGAAGAACGAAATCATTATCTTCATATAATTGAGACAGAGAGCAGGAGATTATCTAAATTAAGTGATAACCTTCTAAAGCTTACATCCCTGGAATCTGAGCATCATCCTTTTGAAAGGACAGACTTCCGGCTGGATCAGCAAATACGAACCATTATTTTGGCTTGTGAACCGACGTGGTTGGAAAAAGAACTCGAAATGGATATATCTTTAGAAAAGATTCGAATTTTTGCAGACCAGGATTTAATGAGCCAAGTATGGACAAATTTAATACACAATAGTGTCAAATTCACCAGCCATCGTGGAAAGATCACGATTCGATTACAACAGATTGATGACCTGGCATCCATAACGATATCCGACAATGGAATTGGCATATCTGAAACAGACCAGTTCCATATATTCGAACGATTCTATAAAGCCGACCTGGCAAGGGAACGTACAAAAAGCGGGAGCGGTTTAGGTCTGTCCATCGTGAAAAAGATTATTGAAATGCATGAAGGGACCATATCCGTGGAAAGTGAGCTCGATAAGGGAACGACTTTCACCATTCTGCTTCCTATTTCGTGAAGGGTTTTGTGATTGTTAAGTACCTTTTATAAAAGAGGTTGATCATTAATGCTGCCTTATTGTTAACAACACTGCCCAGTTCGTTGATGATTATCTTGTAATATCAACGCTTCTATTAAAAGAAAATGGCTATCCAGAACAGGTGATTGTGGGGAAATTTGCAAAAAAAGATTGAAACAGGAAATGGAGAATTTAATCAGATCGTTGGGGCGTATCGTTGGGTTCAAATCAGGTTCGATCCCAACGGTTAACAAGCCGGAAGAATTGTTGGTGGCAATAATATGGACATCGACCTCAAAGAAATCCTCTTAAATGAAATCGTTATGAATTAGGTTCATTTTAATACCTGTATTATCTTTGATTAAAATTTATTTTATTGTTAGGAAAAGAACATACATCAAAAACAGTAAAATAATATATCCATCAAAGAATTTAACTTTTCCACTTTGAAATTGATTATTTTTTCTTACCTTTATAAATAAAAAAGTTAATATTGATAGAAAAAATATTAAACCTGTTATGGCAGTAATTGGAGACACCATTACCTTAAAATAAGTTTCAGTAACCTTTTCTGGGAAATGCATGATGATCCTCATTATTTCATTCACTAAAAAGTGAAAAAAGATAGCCGGAACAATACTTCCAGTATAGATGGTTAATAGTGCAAAAGAGATACCAATTACAAATGCAAAAACCAAGTTTCCCACCGTCATATGATAAATGCTAAAAATAAGAGCACTTAAAATTATGGCCGACTTTATGTTCATTCTCTGATATTGTTTTAATAATATGCCTCTAAAAAGAATTTCTTCACTAATCGCCACTGAAAAGCCAATCATGATAATGCTGTAAAAACTTATGTTTTTACTACTCTCCATAAGTGTATTAACAATTTTTTCAGCAGTAAGCCATTCGCCGGTTAGTAGATAATATTGAATCCTACCAAAAAACATAGTTATCATGTGAACTATAATACCCATTAAAATACCAAGAAGTATATATTTTATATGTACCTTTTTAAGCCTAATGCTCGATAAGGTTATTTTTTTCTTTTTTAAGAAAAGAAAAAGCACATAGATAAAAACCAGTTTACTTAAAAAGAAAAATAATTGTTTGTTTATTTGGAAAAAAAGTTCTTGTAATATAAGTTGTGCAAAAGGAAAAATAATCATAATTAGTATTGTTATATATAATATAAAGCGATGAGTTTGCTTAATATTAGTATCCATTCTTACCCCTTTTTATATAAAAATTTCAAATTCTAAATAAACTCTCTTTTTAGAATAAGGGTTTGCATTTGCACTATTTCTAACTTATTTTATTGCTACTTTTTTATATTTAATGTAAGTTTCATTTCTTTGTTCTGTTTTTATCAAATTACCAGTTGGGTTATATGTTTTTAGAGTTCCAGTCAATTTCCATGTTTCTTTGTACTGGTTCCATTTTTTCGATGCCGAATATACCTTTTCCCCCCCACCAGAAACAGCTATTATACCATCTTTTTCCATCTTAAAGGTAAGGTTTAGACTCCATTTTGTATCATCAGTCACTTTTTTGTGAAAGACACTTGATTATCGTTTATCTGTGGCTGTATATCGATTACAAGTAGCACACACCGGAGATATACCAATTCTATTATTAGTCATTTCTCCTGTTTTTTCATCTACTAGTATAGGTATTTTTTGACCTAAAGGTACATCAGTGCCTGATAGAGTTGTATATTCTGTCAGAAACTCACCTGATTGGCTTTCCTCTTTTAAATCAACTTCTTTAGTTCGAGAACTTGCAAAGGTTGATACGGGATTAAATCCAAACAAAAATACAGGAATTATTAATATAAAAAGATATAGTAACTTCTTCATTTCTTCACCCCACCTAATATTTTTTCCTTAAATACCCACTATGAATTTTTGTTTTAATATCTTAAGTAGTTTGGTTGTAATATTTGTATATCTCGATTTTATCAAAAACCAAAAGCACAAGGAGTTCCAAATCTGGAACTCCTTGTGCTTTTTTGAACTTTAAACTATTTATGGAATCGCAACCGTAAGGGTAAGGTCATTAAGGAGGGAGAATCTTCCTTTTTGCCTATGGAGCTAGATCAGAAGGCAGATATGGGGATCTTATAACCTCAGGACCACATCGTTTCACTTCTAATATTGAACAGAACCCCGAATAATGGACACTTTAATAGAGGTTCAGCTCACCCTTAACTAATCCGATTTTTTATTTATTTCCTCCAAAAAGTTGAACAGTCTGCCTTATCAAAAATATTAAACTCGATCATTTTTTCAAGTAATGAATAATCAACCGGACTGTCCCACTTGATACGTACCAACTGCTTGGTTTGATCATAGCCAGCCTGCACGATTTCATCAGAAAAATGATCAATCCCTGCCTTTTCAGGGGCAACAGCCAAATGATGTTTCGCTACACTAAAGCCAATAATATATGTGTCATGATCGGTAAACATAGGCTGATTCCACGCAATCTTCGGCATTAAATTTGGAAATTTCTTAGTTACCCAAGCCAAGACTTCTTCCGTTCGGTCCCTATGTTGCGGGTTATCAATATTCGCTAAAAATTCTGCAAAAACTTCCATGTCATTCTCTCCTAAATTAAAAAATTTTTATGAAGATGTTATTTTCATTCCAATACGCCCCAGCTTCGATAGAATTACAGCTTCATTTTCCACATCGCCTAAATTTAATGCCTTATGGATTTCTTTCAACAATGCACTATAGGAAGATCTTTAACTTTGCTCTAATGGATGCCGTGATTACCTACCGATGGATTTAATAGATTGCATTAAACAACTTTATTGTCACTGCACATCGTTTCCTATTCCTTAGAATGCTTTAAACCACTTATCAACTTGAGAGGTTCTCGTTGTTTTAGACATAAAAAATACCCCTTTGGCTAATCATAGCCAAAGGGGTAAAGCTTCGCAACTTTTTAAAAACAGTTAATCTTTATTTAGATCTACCTAACATTGTTCAGTTACAAAAAAAGTCGGGTACTGATTGGATATTTGGCATCCGTTCGTTGAGGAAAAAATCTTGTATTATTGTACCTCTATGACAAAAGTATAAGAGGAGTCTCCATTTGACCATTTAGCGTTAATTTCAATTACATACTTTCCTTTTTCCGACGGTAAGGTTATGTGGTGTTGATTCAAAGGTAATTCTTCACCACGTTTTTCTCCTTCCCATAAATAAGCCTGTAATTGTGGTTGGGAGCCATCATTAAACTCTACATTTGCTACTGAACTTTGTTCAACTATTTTCGCTTTCATATCTTCAGCTATTTGAATTGGTGCAGCAGCATCGGCGATAACCGTAGTATTAGAGAGTAAACGCTTTTTTTCCCACTGATAAGTACCTCTAGCTGTTTCGATATTTTCATCATTTATTTTCACTATCGCTTCTGGTGGTTCTTCTTTGGTTTCATTTGAACAACCTACTACTATAAGTAAGAACAGCATCAATATAGCGAAAAAATATTTCTTATTTTTCACATTAATCCCACCTTTTTTCTGTTAGACGTTAACTATTTATAAAAGTTACATGCCTTCTTCTACAATCCTGCAACGCATTTGTGGAATGGAAATAAAAGTGAAAGATTTTTAAGGGAGGGATCGTAATGGTTCCATCCTTTTTTTGATATACATAAGAGAATGAAAGAAGACCACAATAGGTAGTCTCTTCTATTTGTTTAAAACCAACAATAAGTTTAACAAACGCTATCTAAAGGTAATTTAATACTGAATCTCGAAATTCAAAGGATTAATTTAAAGACCAGCCTGATATCCAGGCTGGTCTTTTGGTTTATTAGTAACAAGAATTATTCTTAATTTCCAATCTCGCTAGAACAGGACTACCGCAGCAACTAGAAGCTAGATTCATACTGTACACTCCTGTTTCAGGGAGATTCAACTGTATCTCTTTCGCACCTTTGACATCCCCTGTAAGGTAATCCACAACATCAATATTTATTGAAGTCCCCAGCTGAGTTAGTTCTTTATCCGCTAATATAAACAAGTATTATATTTAAAAAAGAAGCATAGGATATAACCTATGCTTCTAGTGCTTAATCTTATTATCGAGTACCCGACTTTGTTGTCCAGTACCCAACTTTGTTGTCTTTCAACAAACATACATTGCATTCATTCCGACTTACTCAACCGTTACACTTTTCGCTAGATTACGCGGTTTATCCACGTCACATTCGCGGTGCAAGGCTGCGTAGTAAGCAATGAGCTGCAGCGGGATAACAGAGATAAGGGGTGTTAATAGTTCATTCACTTCCGGGATGACGAAACGGTCATCCTCTTCTTCAAGCCCCTTCATGGAAATGATGCAAGGGTTGGCGCCTCGGGCAACCACTTCCTTTACATTACCACGGATGCTTAGGTTGACACCCGCTTGCGTAGCAAGGGCTATGACAGGTGTACCTTCTTCAATCAAGGCGATCGTTCCATGTTTAAGCTCTCCGCCAGCAAAGCCTTCCGCCTGGATGTATGAAATCTCCTTCAGCTTAAGGGCCCCTTCAAGCACAACATAGTAATCAAGGGAACGGCCGATGAAGAAGCAGTTTCTTGTAACGGACAAATATTCACGGGCAATATCTTCCATCTCTTCTTTTGAATCACATAGGGCTTCCATTGCTGTCGCAACGATTCCAAGCTCTTTTACAAGGTCGAAATCATACTCCATGTTACGGAATTGGCCAGTTACATTCGCTAAGATCGATAAGACTGCCACTTGAGCTGTGTAGGCCTTTGTAGAGGCAACGGCAATTTCAGGGCCAGCATGCAGCAAGAGCGTATAATCCGCTTCACGTGACAATGTAGAGCCAGGTACGTTCGTGATGGTCAGGGCTTTATGACCAAGCGCTTTGATGGACACTAACACGGCACGGCTATCTGCAGTTTCACCACTTTGTGAAATGAAGATGAATAGCGGTTTTTTCGATAATAACGGCATATTGTAAGTGAATTCCGATGCCACATGGACCTCAACCGGAATTTCAGTCATTTTTTCGATGAATTGCTTACCAATCAACCCTGCATGATAGCTGGTTCCGCAAGCGATGATATAAATACGGTCAGCCTCACTTACGGCTTCAGTAATGCTATAATCGATTGCAAGTTTACCTTCTTCATTTTGGTATGCTTGAATGATTTTACGTATGACAGCTGGCTGCTCGTCGACTTCTTTAAGCATATAGTGCGGATACGTACCTTTTTCAATATCACTCGCATCCAGTTCAGCAGTGTATGGAGCACGCATGACTTCTTCGTTGGAAAGGTTCTTGATCGTTACCTTTTCTTTTGTCACGATAACCATTTCCTTATCCATCAGTTCAAGGAATTGATCTGTGACTTGCAACATGGCCATTGCATCCGAAGCGACAACGTTAAAGTCTTTTCCGACACCGATTAGCAGCGGGCTTTTATTTTTTGCGACTAAGATGGTTTCATCATTTTCAGCATCCAATAGGGCAATGGCATATGAACCCTCCAGAAGAGTGAGTGTTTGACGGAACGCCTCTTCCACTTCCATGCCCTCGTTTACGAACTTCTCTATGAGTTGAACGATGACTTCCGTATCCGTTTCACTTTTAAAGGCAACATCCTTCAAATATTCACGTTTTAGAATCGCATAGTTTTCAATGACCCCATTATGAACTAAAGTCAATCGACCTGAATTACTTTGGTGAGGATGGGCATTTTCACGGCTTGGCACACCATGGGTGGCCCAGCGTGTATGTCCTATTCCAGTATGTGCCATAGTATTTTCATCCACGGCTCCGCGTAAGTCCGCGATTCTTCCCTTTTCCTTAAAGATTGTAACGCCTGCTTCATTTCTCACAGCAATCCCTGAAGAGTCATAACCGCGGTATTCAAGTTTTTCAAGACCTTTTAATAAAATTTCCTTTGCATCGTTAAGTCCAATATATCCAACAATTCCACACATAATTTCTGTTCCTCCAACCGATTCGAGGGAACAGGAATGCACGGGGGCATCCCTGCCCCCTCATCTCTGATATATATTTTTTAAAAAGGAAATGCCTTAAAGCACTTTTTCCCTTTGTGCATTTCCAACCCTTTGTGCAGTAAGTTGCCCTACTGTTTTAAGATTGGAATTACTGCGGCTGTGCACTTCAGCCGGGAGGTATCCGCCGATCATTCGATAAACCTCCTCCTCGTCAACTAAGCCATTTCTCGTCCAGACCTAGTTCAGGCGCTTTTGTGAATCCGTTTCTCCTTGCCTACCCTCCTTTTTAACACAACCCTTTTCAGAAAATGAGTTGTAAATCAGGATAATCATACCTTAAACAAGGGACATAGGTCAATTCTTTATTACCAAGACCTAAAAAAAGTACTTCTTAATAAAAATATGCATAAAAGGAAATTACGTTCCTTTTATGCATAGGATTAATTATTCGTTCATTCCCATTTCCGCTCTTACAACTGCGACGATGCGATCTACATAATTAGTGCATTCCTCAGCTGTCGGTGCTTCAGCCATAACACGGACTAGCGGTTCAGTACCGGATGGTCTCACCAAAATTCGACCGTTTCCGTCCATTTCCTCTTCGACTGCCTTGATGACTTCCTGTACCTTTTCATTATCGGTTACAGCGTGTTTATCGGTAACTCTGACATTGACCAGCGTTTGTGGATATTTCTTCATCTCGCCAGCGAGCTCCGATAAGGTTTTTTGGGTATCACTCATGATGTTCACAAGCTGCAGGCCCGTCAATAAGCCATCGCCTGTCGTATTATAGTCCAGGAAGATGATATGTCCGGATTGTTCGCCGCCAAGGTTATAGCCGCCTTTTCGCATCTCCTCGACCACATAGCGATCCCCCACTGCCGTCTGGGCGCTTTGTATACCATGCTCTTCAAGACCTTTATAAAAACCAAGGTTGCTCATGATCGTAGAAACCACTGTTCCCTGTTTCAGACGGTTATTTTCTTTCAAGTATTTCGCACAGATATACATGATTTGATCGCCGTCCACTATATTTCCTTTTTCATCTATCGCAATGACGCGGTCTCCGTCACCATCGAATGCAAGTCCGACATCCGCACCTTTTTCCTTTAAGAATTCAGCAAGTGCCTCAGGATGGGTGGAACCTACCTTATCATTAATGTTCAAGCCATTGGGCGATGCCCCCATCGTAGAGATGTCTGCATCAAGATCTGCAAACAAATGCATTGCCAAGGCAGATGTCGCCCCATGTGCACAATCAAGAGCAACATGAATGCCTGTAAAATCTTCATCCACTGATTGTTTCAAGTACTGGAGATACTTTTGCCCTCCTTCGAAATAATCGTTCAAATGGCCTAAATCTCCGCCTACAGGGCGTGGAAGTTCATCCTTTTCCATATCTAATAGTGCTTCAATTTCCGCTTCTTGATCATCGGACAACTTAAACCCATCCGGTCCAAAGAATTTAATCCCATTATCCGCTACCGGATTATGAGAAGCGGAAATCATGACACCTGCTTCAGCACTTAAGGCCTTTGTTAAATAGGCAACTCCCGGTGTCGAAATGACACCGAGGCGCATCACCTCAGCCCCAATGGATAAAAGACCGGCAACAAGCGCACCTTCCAGCATTTCACCTGAAATTCGAGTATCGCGTCCTATCAGCACTTTGGGTTTCTCTGTATTTCTAGTAAGCACGTAGCCACCAAAACGGCCTAGTTTAAATGCCAACTCCGGTGTTAATTCGCTATTCGCTATACCCCTGACTCCGTCTGTTCCAAAATATTTACCCATCTTTATCGCTCCTTCTTCGAATCGTTACTGAATTTAATGATGATGTTAAAGGAAGGTCATGTCTCTTCGTCTTTTTGTGAGATGGTGACCGAAACCGTTTTAGAATCCAGTTCCCATTCCACTCCCTCAGGCACTGTTACCGCCAAATCCACATCATGCGTACCTTCATCTAAATTACTCACATCTACTGTAAGATTAATGTCGTCTTTAGTTATTTTCTTCAAATCATCCGCCTCACCAAGCAAAGTGATGCTAGTTACATCGGATTCCAATTCGGCATTTTGGTCATCCTGTATGCCCACAGGCACTATTTGTATATTGTTGAAAGTTTTAGACTCAATGGCAGCCGGTTCATCTTCTTCTGCTTCTTCTTCGACTACTTGTTCTTCTTGTTTTTGTTCGGTTTCTGGTTCTTCCTCTTCTACGACTGGCTCTGCATTCTCTTCATCCACATCAACTTTCTCTGTACGAATCTTGACCTTTGCCTTACCCAAGGACATTTTTTGTACACTTTCCGGTTTATCAAGATCAAGTTCCAGTTCTGTATCACCATCAATTTTCGAGATATTTACAGGAAGAACTACTTCATCTATTTTCTCCAGGCTCGCTTCCGAACCAAATAAGGTGACCTCTTTTGGGTCGACACTTATACTCGTGATTCTGATGCCATCCTTTGTCTTGCCAGTTTGCTTCGGTGCTATCGACACCGTCTTGGAAGGAATGCTCACTTCTAAGGAAACTGAAACAGTAGATGGCTCGATCGTCACATCCAGCTTGTTCAAGTCCCTGTCCAGGGCTTTAACGGTTGCCTTGCTGTTCACCGTTTCGTTAAGTCCCTTACTTATTTCAAGGTTTGCCTTTACATAGGAAATTTGTTCAATCGCATCTTTAGCACCCGTTATTTTGACAGTTTTCGGGCTGACTGTTGGCTGGCCAGCTGTATATCCCTCTTCAAGTAAAGAGCTATTATACTCGGCTTCAACGGGGAATTCCTTCGTCACCCGTTCCTGAACGTTGACCTCCGCATATTCCGGATCGATCGTCGCCACTAACTTTTCATTCAAATCACTTATTTTAAATGTGACAGTTCTGTCCCCCATTGAGATTGCAGGATCGGAAAGGTCTACATACACTTTAAAGTCCCTTTGGTTTTTCGCATTTATCAATAAGCTTTTTGCTCCCTTTAGAGTAACATCAACCGTCTCCGGCACTCCGCTCACCACTAGATTCTCACGGTCATAGTACACTTCAACCGGTACATTTTCGATGGTCTCCGTACTGATTTCAGGGGCAGTCGATAAACCAAGGGATTTTTTATCCGACTCCATTTCGAAGTTAATGGAAATGAACAAAAGTGCCGCCAAGGCAAAAGCTACGATTCTCATAAACCAAGCGCTATTGGTGAATTTATCCATTCTTTTTCCCCCTCCAGTTAAAGATGCTTGAGGAAGTTGATTTGATGTTTTCCACTACCAGTTCACTTGTAAGCATGGCCCTAAATGATTCTTGATTCAAATCCCGGTAAAGTTCCCCGTTTTTAGTGACGGATATCCCTCCCGTTTCTTCTGAAACGACAATCGTAAGACTATCCGTAACTTCACTCATGCCTATGGCTGCCCTATGCCGTGTGCCAAGTTCCTTTGATATGAATGGACTCTCTGATAGTGGCAAATAGCAAGCTGCAGCTGCCACCTGGTTATTTTGCAGAATAACTGCACCATCATGGAGCGGCGTATTAGGGATGAAGATATTAATGAGCAGTTCTGAAGAAATATAGGATTTTAGCGGTATCCCCGTTTCAACATAATCCCCTAGCTCCGTACCTTTTTCTATCGTAATCAAGGCTCCGATCCGCCTTTTTGCCATATAGGTGGACGCCTTTAGGATTTCTTCGACTAAACGCTCTTGCTGATTCTCTTCCGGAACGGTGCCCCTTGCAAAGAGCTTCCCGCGTCCTAATTGTTCAAGTGCCCTTCTCAGTTCAGGTTGAAAAATGACGAGAATCGCCAATACTCCCCAATTCATGACTTGTGCCATTAACCATCCGAGTGTATTGAAACCAAACAGGTTGCTTAAGCTTTTTACAATGACAATTACAAAAATTCCTTTTAGCAGCTGAATAGCCTTCGTGCCCCGAATAATAGTTAACAATTTATATATCACAAACCATACAAGGAGAATATCAATGAAATTTACTACATAGTCCCAAACAGTCAAGTTGGTTAAAGACATGTTGTTTCCTCCAGTCAGTATTACTCCAAATACAAATTACAATCTTTATACGATAACCTTAATAGTATACCATTTTTTAAATGATACATCTAAAAACTAGTGTGAGAAATTTACATAGGAAAAATGAATCATGAAAAAGGGTTCCCTTCCCTTTAAAAAATAAAGCTGAGCGAAGTCACCGTAAATGAAAAAACGGTGCCCCCTCCCAGCTTTATTCCTTATTCCTTTTTCTCCTCTTTAGCAGGAACCAACGAGGTTGCAGTATCCTTTACTTTATACCACATCCACTCAAAAGCTTGGTCAATAACATGGATGCTTCCAGTCACATTCCCTGCCTTTGACATATATTTATGCCCATTTATGACTGTCACATCTCCCTCTACTTCACCATCTATTTGAATGTTACCATTTTGAACTACCACATTCCCCTTGATTGTCTCACCTTCAGGCACAATCACCGTTTCACCTTCGACCACTAAGTTAGGCTGCTTTGATACTGAAAAATGTTCGTCCTGATTATAAGTGGAAAAAACAGATCCTGTCATCAATATGATGAACATCGCTGCCGCTGTCATGAAGGGATGGCTTTTGAACCAACGTTTGGCACCTGTTGTTTTCGTTTCCTTTGGCAATTGAGCCATAACCTTTGCTGTAAAGTCATCCGGGGCCTTTATATGGGAAGTGCTTTGTACAAGAGCGACCGCCTTTTTCATTTCATGAAAGTAATCCCGGCATTCAGCACAGTTATGCAAGTGCTCCCGTAAAACTTCTTTATGCTCCGGTTTGATGTCCTCATCTAAATAATCATGCATATATTCAATGATTTCCTCATGGCAGTTCATTTTTCTCACCTTCTTTTTATAAATGGCGTAGTTGTTTACGCAAGGCTTCCCGACCGCGATGTATCCTCGTCTTAACCGTACCGACCGGCAAATCGAGTATTTCACTGATTTCCTTTAGAGATAACTCTTCAATATACTTCAATACGATTACCGATCGGTATTTCTCGGGCAATTTCATTATTTCCACTTGAATGGTTTCCTGTAGTTCTAAAGATTCAACCTCTTCCTCGGGTTTCGCCATATCCGATGCAATTTGGGAATACATATTCAATCCCTCTGTTCCTGCCACCTCTGCATCTAAATAGTAATCCGGTTTTTTCTTGCGAAGCCGGTCAATACAAAGATTGGTCGCAATCCGGTATAACCATGTAGAAAATTTCATTTGTATATTGAAACTTCGAATATTCACGTAGGCCCTTACAAAGGCCTCTTGTGCCAAATCTTCTGCTTCTTGCCTGTTTCCGAGCATCCTGAAACATATTTGGAACACTTTGTCCTTGTATATTTCGACAATTTCCCCAAATGCATTATGGTCTCCCTTTAATACTTGATTAATTCTCTCTCTAATGAGTGCATCCATTTTCCGGTATTACCCCCGCTCATGCGGCTATACGATTACTACGAACCGTAAGCTAAAAGGTTTCAAAAATTTAATACATTAATTTTAACAAAGTTTTACATTTTATGTTTAAGAAAAAAAAAACAGGGCTATATAGTAAGAAATTGTAAAATCCAAGGGAGTGATTCTCTATATGACTGCAGAACAAATTTTAGACCATATTGAACAATACAGACAGAAAATGATGTTTTTGGCTTCCCGTTCTTCGATGGTGGATAATGAAGTTGTTGAAGTTAGCAGCAAACTGGATTCTTTAATCATCCAATACATCCATTTAACTAAAAATGGAGACCTCACTGACAGACGTGCCCTCAAGTGAATATGGATATACGATTGCAACCATTTATCTATAGATATGTTCCTGTTACATACACCCTAGTAAATAAACCTACGTCTTCTAGCATATAAAAAACAGTAACCCATTACAAGCCGGTTACTGTTTCTTTTATTTTTTCAGTTATAATAATTTTTCTCCAAATAGCGAACCCATTAGGGCCACGGCCACGATCGCCGTCTTATTTCGCTCATCTAAAACGGGATTCACTTCAACGAATTCAGCTGATGTAATCAAGTTGGATTCCGCAAGCATTTCCATGGCCAAATGACTTTCCCGATAACTTATACCACCAATCACCGGTGTCCCCACTCCGGGTGCATCTGCTGGGTCGACTCCATCCAAATCCAATGAAAGGTGGACGCCATCCGTTCTCTCCCTTAAATAATCAATGCATTCTTCCATGACCCGTGCCATTCCCATGCGGTCGATCTCATGCATCGTGAATACTTTAATCCCTTTCTCACGGATAAGTTCTTTTTCCCCTTCATCCAATGACCTTGCTCCAATTATTACGATGTTTTCCGGTTTCACTTTTGGAGCAAAACCATGGATATTGATTAGGTCCGGATGTCCAAGCCCAATACTGACAGCTAGGGGCATACCGTGTATATTCCCTGATGGTGAAGTATCTTCCGTATTTAAATCCCCATGTGCGTCGTACCAAATCACACCCACATTTTCATAGTGCTTCGCGACTCCTGCCAGTGTACCTATAGCTATGGAATGGTCTCCTCCCAATACAAGCGGAAAGGAACCCCCTTCTATTATTTCATCAACTCTTGTAGCTAACAGGGAGTTACCCTTCGCTACAAGCTGTAAGTTTTTTAGATTTGTCCCAGGCTCATCTGCATTTTCAGGGCGCCCTACAATTATATCCCCTAAATCCTCTACTGCTATATTCAACTTTTCAAGACGCTCGACAATCTCTGCGCAGCGAATGGCACTAGGTCCCATATCCACCCCTCGCCTTGCTTGACCGAGGTCCATAGGCAACCCGATGACGGAAATTTTCTGAATAGACATACAATTCCCCCTTTCCATCATTTTATATCGTATATGCCGATTGGTTCAACTCGACATTTCCATGTATAAAGATGCACGTTCCTATCACATATGTTTTTTGTGAAATAATATCTTTCTGGGGATTAGTTTGCCCAATTATGTCTTAAACAAAAAAAAGTCTTAAACCATTTTTGGCTTAAGACGTAAGTTTTGGTGTATGTAGTTGATGGTGGAGCCTAGCGGGATCGAACCGCTGACCTCCTGCGTGCAAGGCAGGCGCTCTCCCAGCTGAGCTAAGGCCCCTAAGGGATTTAAAATTTATTAAGCGGAAGACGGGATTCGAACCCGCGACCCCAACCTTGGCAAGGTTGTATTCTACCACTGAACTACTTCCGCAAATGGCTGGGCTAGAAGGGATCGAACCTTCGCATGACGGAATCAAAATCCGTTGCCTTACCGCTTGGCTATAGCCCAATATATGATATGTAATGATTAATGTTCAACAAAATAAAAAGGTGGTAATCATATATTTCCCCAATACAGAGAATATATAACTGATCCACAGGATTTTATTAAAATGGTGGAGGGGGGCAGATTCGAACTGCCGAACCCGAAGGAGCGGATTTACAGTCCGCCGCGTTTAGCCACTTCGCTACCCCTCCGCAATATATGGTTGTAAATGGTGCCGGCAAGAGGACTTGAACCCCCAACCTACTGATTACAAGTCAGTTGCTCTACCAGTTGAGCTACACCGGCAAGTAAAGAATAAAATGGTGGAGGATGACGGGATCGAACCGCCGACCCTCTGCTTGTAAGGCAGATGCTCTCCCAGCTGAGCTAATCCTCCGAATTAAATGGTGACCCGTACGGGATTCGAACCCGTGTTACCGCCGTGAAAGGGCGGTGTCTTAACCGCTTGACCAACGGGCCGAACTTTTTTTGTGTTCATAGATAGATTGGGAAGCTCCCAAGCGGATTCGAACCGCTGACCTCTTCCTTACCATGGAAGTGCTCTACCTACTGAGCTATGGAAGCATATGGCTCCGCAGGTAGGACTCGAACCTACGACCGTTCGGTTAACAGCCGAATGCTCTACCACTGAGCTACTGCGGAATAATATAATGTTTCCTAAAACCCATTTAAAGATTTAAATGAATAGCCTGGCAACGTCCTACTCTCACAGGGGGAAACCCCCAACTACCATCGGCGCTGAAGAACTTAACTTCCGTGTTCGGAATGGGAACGGGTGTGACCTCTTCGCCATCATTGCCAGACTATATTCATTTTTGAAGAATTTTCATTCCTTCAAAACTAGATAATAAGAAGGTATTTCATTTTTTAAAAAGCGTTGGTTAAGTCCTCG
>NZ_VHIK01000079.1:0-13269 GCF_006680105.1 Bacillus sp. B4EP4a | reverse complement strand
ATTTAAAACACTCCTTTAGCTTCTTCAAATTTATTTTCTTTTCATTACTTTTTTAAATAGGAATGCATTAATAAAGATTGTGATAAAATAAACCAATGAATTTGCAATCGCTCCACCAATCATTTCAAAATTTTTAATTAAAATGTAATTTAAAATAACATTTAATGTGAACGAGCACAAACTAACATAAAAATTTATATTTGATTTTCCTAGACTCATTAATGTCATGCCTTTAGGAGAATAAATACTCCAACATATAAAACCTATAAGTAGAATTTCAAAATATAAAACTGATTTTTCATATTGTGAACCGAAAACAATAGGGATGATGAAGGGCGCCAAAATACCAGCAGAAATCGCAACACTTAGTGCAAGAATAGTATTTCTAAATTGATAAGTTTTATATATCATTTTTACTTCTTCTATATTATTAGAAACTTTAGAAATCTTCGGCACCATAATCTGCCCCAATGTTGATGGAATCATCATCATAGTCGTTATAATTAATTGTGCTATGCTATAGAACCCTATTTCACTGATATTATCCAATAAAGAATTTGCCATAATAATATTTAAATTAGATAATAGAACACCAAGTAAGTTAGCTCCCAAAGCAAAAAAAGCTATATTCCACACTTTTTTCAATTTCACATTTGAAATCCTAAATTTAAATATACTCTTAAGTTCATTCCTTATAAAAGGAATTATAAAAATAAAAGCGATAAAATTTAATATTATTAAAGATTTTAAATATCCATTAAGACCAAATAAATATGCAAATAATGTACTTAAACCAACAATAAGGATTTTCGAATAGGATTGAACATAAGAAATCATTTGAATTCTCTGTTGTGATTGTAAATATACAATGATTAAACTAGTAATACATAATATAGGAAGTAAAAAAACATAGACCTTAAAAACCTTAAAAATATTGAAGTAATATACAACAGCTATAAGGATGAAAGAGCTAATAATTGTTAGTAAAAAGCTAATATTAAATATACTTGTCTGCTCCCTTTTACTAATATCTTCAGAAGCAAGTTTTAGAACTGCTGTATTCAATCCTAATGAAGCTATGACTACTAAAATATTCAAATGTGATTGAAGGACTTTAATAGTTCCGATTTCCTCAACGTTTAATATCCTAGTTAAAAATATTTGACCTCCAAAACCAGCTATTTGGATTAAAAGATTTGCTGACAGAAGATGGATAAACCCAATCTCCATTGCACTTTTAATTATCTTTGAGATTTTATTACTCAATGACATACAAACTTGCCTCTTTCTAAAGTAACAACGTTATTTAATATAACTAAACTGTTAGACTTTCATATATTTTATATAAATCACAAAAGCCATCAGAGTTTTCAAAGTCTATGCTAGAATTATTTGTATTTAAATCCTTAATAACTTTTTCAGTTACTTGCATTAACTTCAGCATATTTCTGCTCTCAAATATTAAGGTTCCAGATGGTCTTTTACACACATCACTAGCAATAGCTGGAATTTTAGCATATATTGCCTCAGCTACTGATATCCCAAAGCTGTCTGTATTAGTAGGTCTAACAAATAAATTCGATCGTTTTAAAATTGGAAATAACTCTGTATTTTCAACCTCAAATATCTTGATCTTATTTTCTAGTTTGTAACTTACTATTCTTTCTTTTAGAGATAAATAGTATTTTTGTTCTTCTTTCGAATGGTCATTTACCCCTAATAATGCAATTAAAAGGTGAACATTATATTTCTTTTTTGTCAACTCATTCATAAGTTCTATTAACATGTCTATTCCATATAAGTCTTCTTGGTTATAAAATTTTATATTTCCGTTTGCTGATATTAAAAAATCACTTTTTTCGATAAATAGTCTTACACTTTCCGGTAATTTTAAAAAGTCAGATCTATCTTCGTGCGGATGAATATAACTTGTTAATAATCTGATATTGTTAGATGAAACGAATTTACTGAGCTTTTCTTTTTCCTTTAATCCAACACAAATAAATTGATCTATATTCCTAATACAATATTTAAATAAAACACCTTCTATTAAGCCATAATTTGCAGGTTCATCCCTAAAACTATGATACGTTAAAACGGTTTTAAATTTTAAATTAAAAAGTTTTGATAATACAATCACAATAAAGATTAATTTAAAGTTTCGATCATGGAAATGAACAATATCATATCTATCTTTTAATATATAAAATAAGATGCTTTTAGTTTTTCTAAGCTGTAATTTAGATGTATTAATTGGATCTCCAGTATTGGAATATACATGAACATCAATATTTTCCTCAGTTAATTTTTTCGCTAACCTTTTAACATGTATCGACCTTCCTCCATAAGGAGGTGGATAGGTTCCAAATAAAGCAATTTTTTTCACAATTTATAACCTTTCTTCTTCAAATTAAAATTAAAACATTATTTCTATTTGAATATTTTCATTAAAAGGGATAATAAATTTCTGATTTTCGCTGAACTTTCCATATGCATTTGAAACAAAACCATGATCTAATTCATAATTTGTGCAATGAAAAGAAATAACACTTTGTTTACTTTGAAGGTATATTGTTTTGTTTCTAATGTCTTTAGTTACATTAGGTGATAAATTCAGTAATGAAAATATAGCGAGATTTGTATTATTATTAATTCCATCTAATACATCTCTAAAAATGATCCTATCCTCTTTCAAAAAAATTTTCCTATTATGAGTTACACCAATTTTTTCTTTGTATCCAACATGTTCCCCTTCAAAAAAACTATTATTAAACTTTAAACTTCTAGCAAAAGTTTGCTCTTTCATATAAAACAAATTTTTATCTTCAAAAACATTTTGCTCCTGTCCTTCTATTTGAACAGTATTATGCATTGCGGTACTGCGGAAAAGATTTCTCATTTTATAATCAGCAGTATAAATATACGTCCCTGGATCAACAATAAAATCTTCTCCATCAACATTTAGTTCAAAACTTAATTGATCATTATGGCTATGAACACCTTCTCCTCTAAAGGAAAGTTCGCCACATCTTATACAGCAATAGACTCTGTCATTTCGTAATATAAAATAGCCTCCATCTTTATAATCAATAGATGATAGAGGCTTTGGTTTTTCAACATCACTTTTAAAATATTGATGAATCCAAAAAGCATCTTCACTATATTCTTTTCCATAGTACCGAAAATCGTCGCGGTCAAAAAGCTCTCCTGCTATTCCTAACAAATGACGAAAATCATTTCTAATCCATGTACTGTAGTTTGATAAAATTAACAATCTTCCATCATCCGCATCGCCGATGATAGGAGATAATCCGTTTGGTTTTGTAATATTCATAATAAACTCACACATTTTTTCTAATCGACCCATATAATTCTTTGTAAAGTAAATATCATTCTTTTTACAAATTATAGTTGTTAATAGAAACAACTCAGTTACAAGTCGATGATAGGAAGTTGAGGCTTCATAGTTTGTTCCATCTGGATTATTTTGAACAAACATTTCCTTTTCCATTTCTTTGAGTCCATATTCAAGCCATTTTTTAGGATTATTTCTTCTATTTACATCACTAATTGTGAATGAATTAAAATAAATCCCTAACCAAACAAGGCCCACTATGTTTGATAAATAGTGATTTCCAGTATGAACACTTTTATTTTCTAAATTTTTTTTTATAAATCTTCCATGCAAATACAATGATTTATTAAATTTCAGCCAAAAGTTCTCGTTAATTGACTTCGATTCTTTAAAAAAGGAGGAAGCAGCAATCCAATTAACTGCTCTAATTCCCACATCCATCGTACAAGTCCAATTGACGGACATTTCGACTGGATTCTTTTCTATCCAATCATCTATTTCATCTACAAATTCTATCGCATATTTTTCATTTCCTGTTACCCAATATGCTTTACCTAATGTAAATAAATGTTGAAATCGAGATAATTCCCATGGTACTTTAACGTCAGCATTATTATTTAAATCCACAATTTTTATATCTTTATAAAATTCATTTTCCCAAATATAACCACTTTTAAAATCTTTGTTCCAGGGAAGTTTTATTCCCAATAAAACATCTCCTGACCCAAGTAAGTTAAATTCATGGCTGCAAATTTTATTAGCATCCCCTATTATTTGGTCATAAGCATCTATACTTTTTATTTTATTTATTAATTTTTTTTTATCATTACTGTTAAAAAAAAATTGATAGTCTGGAGTAAAACCAAAAAATGGATCCGAATTTATATTAATTGGTTTTAGTTTAATTCTTTCTTTTCGAAATTTATAATATGGAATTTCATATAGTTTTATAGCAATTTTTTTAACAGCCTCTTCAACTGACAAAGTTTTCAACCTTTTTATTTTTGATGCTAATTCTCTCATATATCCTCCTACAAATGTATGGCTAAAGGTGTTTTATCTGAGTTAGGAAGTATACCTCTTGTATCAATAACTATTTTATTGTTAATTGCTTCATGATCCATTGATTTAAAATATTCATGATCCACCAATAACACAATTACTCCTGCTGATAGTACTGCATCTTGTGTGTTGACTAATTCAATATTTTTGTCACTTAACTCTTTAGGCAATTCATTAATATGGGGTTCTGCTACAAGAATTGTTTGCTCATTATATATAGAAGATAATTCTTTCACTATTTGTACGGCAGGACTTTCTCTTAAATCATCAATATTCGCTTTAAAAGAAAGACCTAAACAAGCAATTGTAGGATTAATCATATTCTTAGTAGCTGCTTTTACTTTATCTATAACAAAATGTGGTTTATTGTCATTTACATTACGAGCAGTATGAATTAATTGAGCTCTTTCAGGTACAGCATCTACTATAAACCATGGATCAACAGCAATACAATGTCCCCCTACTCCAGGCCCAGGCTGTAAAATATTCACACGCGGGTGATGATTAGCTAAGTTTACCAATTCCCAAACATCTATTTTTAGATCATCACAAATCATAGAAAGTTCATTTGCAAAAGCAATATTTACATCTCTATATGAGTTTTCTGTTAACTTCGCTAATTCAGCTGTTCTTGCATTTGTTTGTAATACTTTGCCTTCAACAAATGTTTCATAAAATTGTGCTGTTTTATTTGTGGATAACTCGTTAATACCACCAATAATTCGATCATTTTCAATTAATTCCTTCAATATTTTCCCAGGAAGTACACGTTCAGGACAATGTGACACATAAATTTGATTCGATTTTTTTTCATCTACACTTAAATCAGTTCTTTCATTTAAAATCCACTCAACAATTTTTTCAGTAGTACCAATTGGACTAGTAGATTCAAGGATTATTAGATTCCCTGGTTCAATATACGGAATTATTGATTTCGTCGCTGATTCAACATAGTCTAGATCTGGTTTATGATTTTCTTTAAAGGGTGTAGGAACTGCTAGAATGTAAACATCAGCCTTTATAGGCTCAATATCAGCACTCAAATTCCCTGCTGTAACTACCTTTTTAACAACTTTCTCTAGGTCTGGTTCATATATGTGAACCTCTCCATTATTTATTAAATTAATAGCCTTTTCATTAACGTCTACACCATGGACCAAAAATCCTTTATCTGCTAATACAGCAGCTGTTGGTAAACCAATATAACCTAAGCCAACTATACATACTTTTTTATTCAATCTATTCATCTCCAGTTCATATCTTTTAGTAAGCCTCATCCGAATTAATCATGCATTTCACAGTTTTAAGAATTATTTTAATATCAAAAAACAAATTTCGATTACCAATATAAAAAATGTCTAATTTAACCATTTCTTCAAATCCCAAGCTATTCCTACCATTTACTTGCCATAACCCTGTACATCCAGGTGTTACAAGTAATCTCTGTTTATCAAATTGAGAGTATTCATCTACTTCACGACGTAGCGGTGGTCTAGGCCCAACTAAGCTCATATCCCCCTTTAATACATTCCACAATTGTGGTAACTCATCTATACTAGTTCTCCGAATAAATTTCCCAATTTTCGTAATCCTCGGATCATTTTTCATCTTAAACATAGCCCCCGAGACTTCGTTTAGGACTAACAAATCTTTTAATCTATCTTCTGCATCAGAGACCATCGATCTGAATTTATACATTTGAAATTCAGTTTCTGCTTTGCCTATTCGAACTTGCTTAAAAAAGACAGGTCCTTTTGGGTCTTCAATTTTTATCAAAATAGCTACAATCAAAAAAATGGGTAATAGAAAGATAATTCCTAAAAGTGAACCGATAATGTCCATTAATCTTTTCATTCTTAAATAGCTCAAATTAGCATTTACCTCATCTGCCGTTAAAAAGTGATCAGATGATGCCACTCTCTCCTCAACTGTTACAGCTTTCAAATTGGCTCCTCCCTTACTCTTTTATTATTCTATATCTTTTGTTTTTCTAGTAGGTTCTCTATAAACTCTAAAACTTCATTTTTTAGAGTTATATCATTCAAAGCAAACTCAATTGTCGTTTGGATGAACCCTATCTTCTCCCCTACGTCAAATCGTTTACCATCAAAATCATAAGCAAATACTCGTTGAATTTCATTTAATTTTTGAATCGCATCAGTCAGCTGAATTTCTCCGCCTGCTCCTAATTCTTGTTTCTCCAAGAACATAAATATTTCAGGTGTAAAAATATATCTGCCCATGATTGCTAAGTTGGATGGGGCTGTACCCCTTGCAGGCTTTTCGACAAAGTTAGTTACTTCATAGCGTCGACCATTTTGGTTACTAGGATCGACAATTCCATATCGATGAGTATCTTCTTCAGGAACTGTTTGTACACCGATGACAGAAGATAAGGTTTTATCATATTCATTCATTAACTGTTTTAAGCAAGGTGTTTCAGCTTGGACGATATCATCACCCAACAATACGGCAAATGGCTCATTACCAATAAATTTTCTTGCACACCAAACCGCATGGCCTAATCCCTTTGGTTCCTTTTGTCTGATATAATGAATATCTACTTTAGAAGGTGCTTGGACTTTCTCCAACAATTCAAATTTATTTTTCTCCATTAAATTGTTTTCCAGCTCAAACGCGTTATCGAAGTGATCTTCAATTGCTCTTTTTCCTTTTCCGGTAACAATAATAATATCCTCGATTCCAGATGCTACAGCTTCTTCAATAATATATTGAATCGTGGGTTTATCTACTATAGGAAGCATTTCCTTTGGCATAGCTTTAGTAGCTGGTAAAAACCTTGTTCCTAACCCTGCTGCTGGTATAATCGCTTTACGTATTTTTTTCATTAGATATCAGCTCTTTCTAGCCCTTTTATAAAAAAAAACGATATATAGTTTTACATAGGCAAAAATTATATTATAATGATGAAAGCGTTTCCTAAATATCTATCATTCTAAAAGATTCCTAAAAATTTCTTTTTGAATGGCACTGGTTTTACAACAGTAGGACTTTGGTCCTTTAATAGCTGTTCAGTGTTTTCTTTAAAATGAAATGTACGGTCTACCCCATATTCTTTTGTAATTGTTTCATAGGCTTGTTGTAACGTGAAACCCCTAGAGCCTATATTATGTGCATCTGTTGCAATAAAATGAGCTAGATTATGTTCAATTATCTTTTTAGAAAATGATTGGATACTTTTACCGAAGTTCCCGATGATACTGCCAGAGGTAATTTGTGTTAACGCGCCTTCCTGGACCAATTCAAATAATAGTTTACGATTTTCAATCATTTCCTTATTTCTCTCCGGATGTACGATAATGGGTGTGATTCCTTTCAGCAGCAGCTCATAAATCACTTCTTGTGTGTATGTAGGAACCCTTCCCGATGGGAGCTCTAGTAGCAAATATGTACCGTTATCATCTAAAGTTAGGATTTCTTCCTTTTCAAGTGAAGTAAATATATCCCGGTGTATTCTTACTTCTTGTCCGAGATGAATGGTAAGAGGAATATTGTTTTCTTGAAAACTCTTATTTAACATTATTACACGGTCAATAATGTCAATCTTAACATTAACAAATTTCTCGTTTAAGTGATGTGGAGTGGCAAATATATGGGTGATTCCTGCTTCTACCGCTTTCTTAGCCATGTTCAAGCTTTCCTTCATGTCAGCGGATCCATCATCAACTCCTGGGAGTATGTGACAATGTATGTCAATCAAATTTCTCACACTTCCTTTTATAAAAACGGGATAATGGGTTTAATCACTAAGAAATCAGATAGGAATTATTACCCTGACTAATAGTAGCATATAAAACTGCCATTAAACAGGGTGTTATTTTGTCGAATTTTGTTTTATTTTCATTAAGATTGATAGTAATAATAATTGCTGTTATCCGTTTCTACACCATTTAAAACGACTCCAAGCAAGGAGGTATTAGCTTTCACTAAAAGCTCCTTTGCTTTTACTGCACTTTGTTTATTTGTCTTGCCGCTCGCAACTACCATTATCACGCCATCACATTTATTGGCTACGATCTGGGAATCCGGCACTACCAGAACTGGCGGTGTATCAAAAATGATATAATCGTACATTTCTTTTAATTCATCAATAGCTGTTTCTATCGCTTTGGAATTTAATAACTCCGAAGGGTTAGGCGGTATTGGTCCACTTGTGAGAATTTCCAGATTAGGCACATTCGTTTTCAGGAGTGCTTTTTCTATGCTCATTTTCTTGGTTAGTACACTCGTAAGTCCCTCTATATTACTAAGACTAAAAGCATAATGAACGGATGGTTTCCTTAGGTCTGCATCTACAAGCACAACTTTTTTATCCTCCTGCGCCAAAACGATGGCGAGGTTTGCAGCTGTGGTTGATTTCCCATCATTTGGTTCCGAAGAAGTTACTACGATAGTTTGTATGTCTTTATCAACTGAGGAAAATTGAATGTTCGTTCTAATTAATCGATATTGTTCAGTAATTGGTGACTTTGGATTTGTCTGTGCAATCAAGTTCACCTGTTTTTTATCTTTACTTCTCAAAAATCCCGCTTCCTTTCATACTGCTTCTTATCCGGTTTATCCTTTATTTATGTACCTGTGTAATCTTTTGAATCGATCCAAGTATAGGCAATTCTAAGAGTCTCTCAATATCATCCTCGTCCTTGATCGTATTGTCCATATACTCCAATAGGAATGCCAAGCCTATTCCAGCCATCAATCCAACTACGACCGCAATTGCGATATTCAATAATGGATTAGGTTTTACAGGAGCAGGATCCTCCTTTATTTCTGCCTTGGCAAGAACGCTAACATTGTCGACGTTCATTATTTCCTTGATTTCCTTTTGGAAAGTTTCAGAAACCGCGTTTACTATTTCTACTGCCTGTGACGGATTACTATCTTGAACCGTTAATGAGAAGACTTGTGAATTTTCTTGGCTGTTAACCGTGATTTTTTGACTAAGTTGATCGACGCTTTGGTCTAGTCCAAGCTCATCAATGGCCTTCTCCAAAATGGCAGGGCTTTTTATGATCACACTATATGTATTGATCATGTCGATATTAGATCGTATTTGATTCGAGTCCAATTGGTTCTCCGATTTTTTCTGATTAACAAGAATCTGTGTTGACGATTCGTAAACGGGTGTTAATAAGAAATAAGAAATTGATCCACTAATCAAAGCGGCAATTAATGTCAGCAGCATGATTAGCTTCCAACGTTTCTTTAATGTTTTAAAAATATCATTAATACTAATAGTTTCTTCCATTTCATCCTCCTGATATGTTAAAAATGACCTATTGCATTATACCATAATATTACCTAGTTTTATGTATTTTCAAGGAAATTTACATGAAACTTACAATGAAAGAATACTTTTCAAATGCCAAAGTAATTTTACAAAAAAGAAAATGTCAATACAAAGGAAATAATTTCTAAATTTGAAATATTGCATTGATCACATCTATATATACCATTTCCCAGAATATTTGTGTCTTAAATTTCAATAAACCTAAGTATACACCAATTACCAATTTTTATCAGATCGCTTGCGCATTTTACAATATTTTCTAGTAATAAACCTAACTAAATGCCTACCAATAAAGGAAAATCCTTTTCTACATATAATTAAGATAAGTATTTTAGTGCCTAGTTATCATTAATAATGAAAGAAAACTGTGTAAACTGTAAGTGATAGGTTAAATCAATATAAAAAATAATTTTCATATTAATGGTTAGGTGTGGTCTATATGATAGGTTACCGAGTTAAGTCGCTTAGGGAAGAAAGGAAAATGTCAATTAGTGAACTCTCCACTAAATCCGGCGTTGCGAAATCCTATTTAAGCTCACTGGAAAGAAACCTTCAAACAAACCCTACTATATTAGTTTTGGAAAAAATCGCCAAAATCCTTTGTATTAAAGTAGATGCTCTCCTATATGAACAACCGGATAAGGGTATAGATGAAGAGTGGATGGAAATTATGCAGGATATTATGGGATCAGGTATATCGAAAGAGGAAATGCGGGAATTCATTCAAGATAGAAGTGATCCCCTTAAGGATTGAGAAACTATGATTTCGCTCTCTTTTCATAATTAAGGTGCAAAGTTTAAAATTATAAAGGGGGGGGGAGAAGTGGATTTAGCCGCTTTTCCCTTTTATCAATATATGCATTTATAAAGCTTTGTTTCATTCTCTTCTTTGCTTATCATATGGGTCCACTTATTCGTTTTGATTACTTTTTCAGAAGCTTGAATATAATCCAAAATTCAAACCTAAAGTATTCTCGGTTCTACTTTTTTGCAATACTTGGTTTGGTGAAATGATTAGCATCTTGGCATTCGGCAGCTCTTTATATAACTTTGACATGAAGCTTCTCAAAATCATTTTCCGTCTGTTTCAAGTTGATTGATTGATAATGACCATCCAGATTGAAATCATCGTATAACCTCTTTAATTTTCTCCCCTACCAGCAAATCCTCTGTTTCCACCTCATGTCCATTATTAATGGAACTTTATGTTTCCATATCATTACGGATAAAGCGCATACTCTCTCTAAGTGTCATGCCCAACTATGGGAAGAGTACAAAATGGCAGTAGTTGAGGGGGATTACTATTTTGACTTCCTTATGTTGTTTTGAGATAAGAAAGATAATTTAAATATGAAGGACACCTTTGTCTTGTCTTGTCTTGTTTCTAAAGTATTTTATTTGTCTCCACTGTTTCATAAACAAATTATAGTTTAATAGTTAAATCTAATGTTATAAACCTATTTTTCATTTTGCCGATGTTGCAGACGATCAATCACACCAAAAGGTGAATTTTCTTTAGCAAAATTACAGCAAAACTTTCTTATAGATTAACAAATTCAAGCACTTTGAGACTACTATAAGTACAATATCATTTGCAAAATTGAAGAAATATTGAGAAAACTTCACTAATTAATTTATATGGATAACAGAAGAAATTATGTATTCTCATAACAGGCACTAAAACTTTCTTAGTCCCAAAATTATTTTAAAAAACTTAAGATATAAAATTTTGAAGATAGACGAAGATACGAAAATCATGTATATGGATCTTCAACGAACAATTTGTCTTCTTTAGTTAAATCAACCTATACTTTGCCCTCTCCCTATAAAGGTTGGAATTAAGGTATATACAACCCTATTAGCTTGTTTTATCGAATGATGGCAAAAAATGAGCGAATATATAAAATTTGTTTAAAGCTAAAAACAATAAAACAGATTTTGATTCCCTCACAAATTAACACATTGCAAGACAGGAAAGGATGCAGGAACTTATTATCATATTGGGCTAAGTGTACCAACATGCCTTGATAAGTTAGTATTGCTAATATTAGAGTGCAATTAGGATACATAAGGGCAGTTTGAATTTGTAGACGGAGCAAATATACCTTCCAGTGAGCAAACTGAATGATTAAATATTTTTTTAGTAGAAATAAAAGAAATGATGGATCAGTTATTGTAACAGAAGTAACGGTTTAACATACAATAAGGGTATGTGATACTTAAATTTTTCGTGTCCCCGAAGTCATTCTATATAGAAGAAAGGACGAATATGTTCTGTGAAAAAGTATTTTTTGAGGAAGAAATTAAAACTACAGGTGCGTATCGTGGTTAAGTGAGGGAAGATGAATGACAGATAATGATTTCTTCAACGATTTAGATGGGGGCGATGCGGAAGTTTGGGAGCAGTTAGCTGATCTTGCAAACGTAACAGTAAGCATAACCGATAAACGCTTCGGGGCTAAAAGTGATGGAACTGACCAATCAAGCAAAATGCAAGCCGCCGCTGATTATGTCGCCTCTAACGGAGGTGGACTTATTATTATTCCTTACGGGAAATTTAAAGGGGATATAACGATTTCTAAGTCAAATGTGCATATCGGAGGCGTAGGAACGCTACAAGGTAAGATTAATTTATACGGTACAGATACAATGGGTGTTTCTCGGTTTGACCCTGTCCGTGGTGTAGGGGATATTTCGATTAAAGGGATAACAATTGACGGTGAGAAACTGCGAAACGGAATAAATAATAAATGGGTTTTTGGAGTAACTATTCAAGGAGTTACTTTTAAAAATTGTGTGAAGTCCATTAACTTTGAACCTGTTTCCGAATCTCATCATTGCTCTCGATTCACAATAAACTCTAATCGTTTTTGGGATTGTAACTATGGTGTATATGTTGATTATGATCCGTCAAATGCTAGTGCTATTTTCCAAATTGGAGATATTACGTTTACTAGTAATGTTATCGAGTCAAGGAATAGTGGCTGGGCCGGACCTTTTGGAAATATTTATCACATTTGGGCCAGAGGACTAGATGGTATGATATGTGAGGGTAATACCTTCTTTTTCAGCAAGGTCGGTTCTGAAGTAACTAATATCTACCTAGATAAATTTAACTGGGTAATCATCCAAGGAAATCAGTTTTATGAAGCAAAAGAATATGGAGTTAAGGCTACTAATGGACAAAACCTTACTGTTTCTGATAATAACTTTGCTTGGACTCAAAAACAAAGTGTTTGGGTATCCAATATAGTCACATGTTCGATTAATGGCAACGTTTTTTCCTGGAATGACAATGGAAGCGTGACAGTGGATAGAACAGGAGTATATATCGAAGAATGTCCGTCATTCATCGGAACAGTTAATGATAATAAATTCTTTTTTCCTAATGAGCATGCTATAAAAATAAAAAATTCAAGTCAAATCACAGTAAGCGGAAACACAGCAAGGAACAAATATTCAGTTTTAGAACCTGTAAGAATAGATAGTTTTGCAACCAGTAGAAATATTAACTTGGTAGGAAATACGTTTACTGGATTCA
>NZ_VHIK01000078.1:0-4098 GCF_006680105.1 Bacillus sp. B4EP4a | reverse complement strand
CTGAGGGGCTCTATTTTTTTCAAACCTGATATTTAACGAACTACAGGAATGCTAACCTGCCCCTTTAGTTCCATAAGAAAGTGTTGCGTAGCAACCCTATTGTTAAAATCAAGCACTCTTCTGCAAAATAAATAGGGAGAGTATTCCCGAAAGAACCTCTCCCCGTTTTTTTATTTAGCGGCAGTATTTATCCCTTAATGCAAGTGCATATCTAACCGATTGCTCTGCACCTTTTTCTTGATCCTCAATCATTTGTTCTAGAAGTTCTGCTGGCGGATAATAGTAATCCAATGGTTTAATTACATTTAAATCATAAGGAGGTTGTCCCACCTTAAATGCTCCTTCTCCTACTGCAAAGACTCCGCCTGTACCAGGCTCTCTCTTAAAATGGATGGCATACGGGAAGCACATTTCAACGTTGATTCTAGTCAACATTGAATTCTCAATCAATATTTTAAAACATTCTTCCAAGTCGATATTACCAGTCCCAGCAGGTACGCCACATACCCTGTAATCTTCGCCATCATGGACGATAATATGATCCTTAAAATGAGTTGTAAAGGCATATGGTGCTAATTTTCTTACAGCTTCAACCGGGTCCTCCCATGCCATCATTGCATTCCCGAAATCACAATGAGCACCAACCCAAGGGCTGTTGACTTCCTTAATGATTTGAATCACTTCATCCGTTAACTCTTCCTCGTGATTTTCAACAGCAAGCTTGATTCTATATTTCTTTAATAATGGTACAATTTGTTTAATATCTTCAGGAGCCCTTCTCAATCTGTCTGGATCATATTCTCCCATGCAGGTATACGTACGAATGACATCCGCTCCAATTCTATGCGCGGCCTCAATGACCTCAGTTAGATGTTTCGGATCGGTTCCATTTGTATCGATTTCAGCGAAAAATCCATACTTTTGAATTTCCTTTTTCACCTTGTCTAAGTATTCCGGTTCAAATGATTCTAATGTACCAATTCCTGGTAAACTTGACCATGGAACAATATTGATCATGACTCCATCTAATCCCAATTCGGCTGTTTTTCTGATAAAACCGAAAATATCCATTCGACCTGTAATAAACTGCAAGTGAAAGCTTTCTGTCTCTAATCCAATTTTCATGTTTTACCCACCTTTATGTTAATTTATTGTGCCGAGAAGAAATTAAACTAAATTTTGTTCGACTTCTATTTTTATTTGTAATTAATTTCTACTTAACGACTTTGCTTACGAAAGTTCTCTTAAATTAGGGAAGAACCAGCAACTAAACGACGAAACACATTCTCCCCAAAAAAGAATAATTGGTCACCTTTTTACCTCGGCCATCAATTCAATTTCAATCATTGCATTCATAGGTAATTCTGCTACCTGAATGGTACTCCTAGCTGGAAAAGGCTTCGAAAAATATTGCGCATAAATTTCATTTACAGTTTGAAAATCTGATAAATCAGTCACAAATATAGTTGTTTTCAAAACTGAATTCATTTCTAGACCTTTTTCTATTAAAATGTGCTTTAAATTTTCTAAACATTGTCTTGCTTGGTCTTCAATGCCTATAGCTAATTTATTAGTATTAGGATTTAAAGGGAGTTGCCCCGAAATATAGAGAATCCCTTTTGATAATACCGCTTGGGAATATGGTCCAATAGGTTGTGGAGCATTACTTGTTAAAACTGCTTCTTTCATAATAAAAATCTCCTTTTTATCTACAATATTTTTCTCGTAACTTTTTGACCGTTTGTACAGATTCTTTAATTTCATTATCTTGGGCCAATAACATTTGTTCTAAAAGATCATCACTTGGATAGTATGTTGTTAAAGGCTCAATCAGTTTTTGATTGAAATACGGTTTTTACATCTTAAATGATCCTTTCCTTACTTCGCTTACTCCCCCCGAACCTTTAGGTCGTTTAAAAGTAGAAACATATGGATGACACATATCTAAAGTTATTCTGTGTAAAGTATGACTCCGTCTAATCCTAATTCAGCTGTTTTTCTGATAAAATCGAAAATATTCATTCAACCTATAATAAACTGCAAGTGAAAGCTTTCTGTTTCTAATCCAATTTTCATTTGTTACCCAAATTTAAGCCAATTTATATATCGATAAAAAATTAAGCATTCATTTAATTATCTTCCAAATATCGGTTAGTTTGTTTTTTCTTTTTTAAAATTTTAACTGAATAGTTACTTATAATAAAACCTATAGCTGCAAATGCAATCATAATCAAAAATACATATCTATATCCAGTAATTCCAGGATTGTGATCCAGAATATTACCATACATGGCAAAGGCGAAAATTGAAGGAGCATAACCAACTAAACAAGCTACTGATACGGCAGCACCGCTTATTTCTTTTGGAATATCAATTTCATCTAATGGGGCAAAAAACACAGCCCGTTGAGTAAATACAATCGATCCGAAGCCAAGTGTCGCAATTATTCCTATATAAATATTCATTTTGCCATGTGGAAGCATAATAAAAATTATCATTGCAATAATGGATAAGAGAAATGTAAATCTAAGGTATTTTGTCGCTGATTTAAATTTTTTATCAACTAAGAATCCACCGATGGGACCGCCTATCATTTTTAATCCGTATTGGTTTACAATCCCATATGCACCTAATAATGCTACCGGCATTCCATAAATTTCTTCCAAGAACGGAATAAAGTAAGTTAAACCTGCGTAAACCGTATAAACGCAAAATATTGTAAATGAGGAAAACCACAGTATGGGAGTTTTAATTGCTTGAATCGCACCTTTCAAAGCTACTTTATTTTTACTAATTTCTTCCCCACCCTTATCAAACGTTTCAATAATATCGTCCTCTATAAAGAAATAACTAATAATACCAACAATAATTGTAATCAAGGCAAAGAATAAAATTGCGGCTCTGAAACCTAATGACTCAGAACCTAACCAAATAAATATACCTAGAGCAGAGAATGCAACGATTGTATCTACAACACCACGGCCAGCTTCAAGAAATCCAAACATCCTGCCTTGTTCGTCGGAGTCTCCAAGCAATTTAACGGTTTTTATCAATACTGGCCAAAAAGTAATCTCTGTAAATAAAGCCATTACTCCCCAAGAAGCTAAAATTCCATAATAACTTGGTAAAGTAGATAAATAAATCCCAGTTGCACCTACACCAATCAATCCAATCGGAATTAACTTCCTTTTAGAAAATCTATCAGTGATATAAATGGAGACTACATAACCAAACATTTGTATAATAGCATATACAGATAATGCCAAACCTATTTGGGTATGTGAAAGGTGAAAATATTTTTGCATCGGAACGTAAAAAGCATCTTTTAAGGATGATAATTTAAATATTGTTCCTCCTCCCAAAATTAAGATACATAAGGTAAACCATTTTTTGACCTGCTTCTGTGCTACTGCCATAAACAATCCCCCCTCATAAATATGAAAGTAATTAGCGGTTTTCGTTAAAACTCAAAATTCACCTTTATTAATTAGGAGAATATTCAATTAATACTAGTTTTTGCATTGACCTCGATTCAGTTAGTTACTTCATCAAAGTTATTTGAAATATTTTTTATGTTCTTTAAACTAATACTTGTTGATACATTGTTTTTTAATGGATCTTATTTCAATAGAGGTTTTTGGCAGAAGACACGCTACAGAGGGGAGTAATTTTTTAAACCCGTCTGTACGTTTCAAGCTTATTACACTACCAATCTCGGCAAATCCGGCAATAAGAAGAAAAAACCAAGCCATCGAATCATCCCCTAACCTTGTATAAATCATTTCATTTTCTTTAATTTTTAGGTTGTGCTGGACTAATTTTTATTCCAATTATTCCAAATATCATTAAAGCCACAAAAAATACTTTCAGTGGATTAATGGTCTCTCCCAAAAAAAGCATCCCAGTTACTACTGTTCCCACCGTTCCCAATCCAGTAAAAATGGCGTAACCAGTTCCTAAGGGAATGGAATGTAAAGCTTTTGAAAGTAAAAAGAAACTAAAGATTATAATAACTACCGTTACTATACTAGGTATAATTTTGGTGAATCCGTGAGAATATTTAAGACCGATCACCCAGACGATTTCCAAAAGTCCTGC
>NZ_VHIK01000077.1:0-213 GCF_006680105.1 Bacillus sp. B4EP4a | reverse complement strand
TGCGCTATTTACTCGTAAATTGGTGCTGCACTCAGAATATCGCATCGTTTACTCGTGAATTTCGCACTTTTACTCGTGAATTTGCTCTATTTACTCGTAAATTGGTGCTGTACTCAGAATATCGCACCGTTTACTCGTGAGTTTTGCTGTTTTACTCGTGAGTTTCGCACTTTTACTCGTGAATTTGCGCTATTTACTCGTAAATTGGTGCTG
>NZ_VHIK01000076.1:0-33882 GCF_006680105.1 Bacillus sp. B4EP4a | reverse complement strand
CATTAATCATTATCCCTCCCAGCATTATTATCTGTTAAATTTGAATATTAAAAATTTTGAAAACATTATCATGTTAATGATTATACTTATAAGTTTTAATAAAATAAAATTAAAAATATTAATTTGTAAATTATTATGATTAATATTAAAAATGAAAAAGCCAAGAAAAAAGAGAAGCCTCTTCGTCAAGTGGACGCCGGACTTCTCTTTTTTTTATTAATCAAATTATCAAAATTTAGTCACATCAATAGGTTCAATTCCTTCAGCCGCGCAATGTTCATAGTATCTTTTCAGGAATGTTTCCCAATTGTCTCTGGCAAGAATTTCTCCTTCTTCACCTATATAGTCTAATGTTCCTTCTACAATATTGAAGGTGATAACATCTTCATCCCCTACAGCTGTCGGCGTATGTTTGGAGCCTGCAGGCTCATAAACCATGTCACCAGGTTTGGAGATCCAAGGCTCCTCGAGATATCTCCAAGTCCCTTGGACGGTATATACAATGACTGTTCCAGGATGGAAATGGGCCGGAAGCTGCATTTTCGCAGGAACAGATAATAAAGTAACCGTTTGTCCTGTCACAGGGTTGGCTTTAAGCAATTTAAATTTCGCATCCCCAAAATATGGAATCCAAGGCAATTCATCTACACTAACATTACCTGCATGAAATACTTCTACTTCTTTTACATCTTTTAAATTACCCACTTAAAATCCCCTCTTCCAATAAATATTTATTAAATTCGCATACTGTTATCGCTTTCATCAGCAAGCAAATTAACTGGGTTCGAATTTATAATTTCAGTATATTCTTAATTTTCAGTTAAGTAAAATTGATATTTTTTAATTGCAATTAAGTATGATTAATTTACGCAACCACGTTATTTGGATGAAATTTACTTAGCCCCAAGTCCACCATCAAGAGTCAAAATTTGTCCAGTACAATAATCAGATGCTGCTGAAGCAAAGTAAAGGAGTGCACCTACCAAATCATTGTCACTGCCTAATCTTCTAACTGGAACTTGTGAGGCAATGAAAGGGCCTGCTTTGTGTACAAGTGTTCCCGGTATTTCTGGGTTATTCATTCCTGTAGTGAAAACTCCAGGAGCAATTGAATTTACATACACTCCATGTCGTCCCCACTTAACTGCCAGATCCTTCGTTAAAGTCATGACTGCACCCTTACTAGTTGTATATCCGACAGAATCTACAGCTTCCGGGTCAACACCTTTAAAACCGATACTAGAAGAAATGTTAATGATTTTACCGTATTCGTTATTAATCATATGTTTACCAACTGCCTGACACATCAAGAATGTTCCTGTCACATTTGTATCCAGCATAGCTTGCCATTGTTCTAAAGGCATATCCGTAGCAGGAGACTCAAAAACTGTTCCGCTGCCGTTGACTAAAATTTTGATTTCCCCAAAATGAGAAACCGCTTTCTCCACACCTTGAACGACAGATTCCCGATCTGTGACATCCAATGATAGAGCAAGTGCCTGTCTTCCTAACGCCTCGATTTCTTTTACAACTGCTTCGCAAACTTCTAAACGCCGTGAACATACAACAACGTTTGCTCCGGCTTCTGCCAACGCCAGTGCCATTACACGCCCTAACCCGCTGCCGCCTCCGGTAACGATTGCTGTCTTACCATTTAAATCAAACAATTGGTTCAATGACATTCTAGTTCTCCTCCTGTTTTTAGAATATTCAAAGATTTTAAAATATTATTGATATTGATTATACTAATAAATTATAATTAAATAAAATTAAAGATTTTAATCTGTAAGTAAGTATTACTAATATTAAAAAAAGGAGAACAGTCATGAATATTGAACAATTACTATATATCGTAGAAGTCGCAAAATACAGTTCTCTGTCTATCGCAGCACAGAATCTACATGTGACTCAATCCAACATCAGCCAGTCCATAACCAACTTGGAAAAGGAGTTGGGGATTAAAGTTCTTAAGCGGTCACGGGGACACGGCGCTGTCCCAACCGATGAAGGAAGAATCATTCTGAAACTCGCCTATGAAGTACAAAAAAAACTTGAGGAAATAAAAGTGACTGCTAACTTATTGAATTCCACGGAAGTGGGGGAACTAAAAATTTCGTCATTACCTGGATTGATGACGTTCCTGGTAAAAGCGATAGCATCGTTTAGACATGATTATCCGCACGTAAATTTGGAGGTTTCCGATAAAAGTGGATCTGCTGTAATTGAAGATGTTCGACAGCACAAGACTGACATTGGACTGATTACGTATTCAAGTGATTTGAACATAAACATGGAAGGAATAGCTTTTGAAGCATTAATCGAAGGGAAGCAGAAAGTTTATGTTTCTAAGCATTCTCCCTTAGCCATCCTTGGTACTATAACTCCGCATGATATACTTGATCAAACTCTCGTGACATATAAGGGTGAATTTATGCAGTATTTTGTACAAGAATTCTTTCATAAATATAAGCCCTTGAAAATCTTATTTACATCAAATAATATGGATGGAGTTCTCCAAGCCGTCAATGAAAATTTGGCAATTACATTTGCTCCTGATTTCGTAATGAAAAACTATCCCCTTATCATTAATGGTGATATCGTTCCAATTGATTTGGTGTATCATCCGACTGTAAATATTTCTTTAGGATTAGTTCGATCAGAAAATAAACATTTGTCCACTTTTGCCAACAAATATATTCATTATTTAAAATCAGAAATTATTAAGAATTAAAAAAGAAAAAAAAGAGAAGGTTCTTCGTCTCAAGGTGGGCGAAAAAGCTTCTCTTATTACAAATCTATCTCTACCCTTAGCAGTGTAATCTCTTTACCTTGTAATAGAAGTCTTTTGGCGATCCCCTTTACCACATGTCAAATTGGTGCTGATCGTAAAGGAAGCCTCCGTCTTTTCTATCACTTCATCAAGTGAAACACCTTCTTGAGTTTCCACAAGAATCATTCCCTCGGGAGTAAAATCAAATACAGCCAAGTCAGTAATCAGTCGATTTACAACCTTTTGACCTGTCAATGGAAGGGAACAGCTTTTTTTGATTTTGGATTCATTGTACTTATTGGTGTGCTCCATTATGACCACAATTCTTTTGGCACCATGGACAAGATCCATCGCACCTCCCATCCCTTTGACCAATTTTCCCGGAATCATCCAATTTGCCAAGTCACCTTGTTCGGAAACCTCCATACCTCCCAAGATAGCCAGATCAATGTGTCCCCCACGAATCATGGCAAAGGACTCAGCACTGTCAAAGAAAGATCCACCGATTACCGCTGTAACCGTTTCTTTCCCTGCGTTAATAAGATCAGGATCTTCCATCCCTTCAACTGGATAAGGTCCGATGCCAAGCAACCCATTTTCGGATTGCAATAATACATGTAATTCTTTCGGTATTTCGTTCGCAAGTAAAGTAGGCATTCCAATTCCTAGATTCACATTCATCCCATTTTGAATCTCTTGAACCGCACGCTTAATGATTTTTGTCCTGGTATCCATACTGTTAATCCTCCTGAAAAATCGCATTGTAATTTTTGCGGTAAGTTACCCTTTAAAGGTAAGTTAAGTAGGTATGACGGTACGGCGTTCAATTCTTTTCACATAATTTTTTCCTTCCAATATCCTTTGAACATAGATCCCAGGTGTATGAATCTCATCCGGATCAAGAGCACCTACTTCAACCATTTGCTCTACTTCGGCAATCGTAATCCTGCCTGCCGTTGCTGCTAGTGGATTAAAATTCCGCGCTGTCTTCCGGTAAACAAGATTTCCTAACTGTTCACCTTTCCATGCCTTGACGAAGGCAAAATCCCCAACAATTCCTTCTTCAAGAATATGCGTTCTGCCATTAAATAATCGGTGCTCTTTGCCCTCTGCAATCGGTGTACCCACTCCAGTCGGCGTATAGAATCCAGGGATGCCAGCTCCTCCTGCCCGAATTCTTTCCGCCAGTGTACCCTGGGGAACAAGCTCTACTTCCAATTCTCTACTTAAAAATTGCTTTTCAAAGATCTTGTTCTCACCTACATAGCTTGCCACCATTTTCTTAATCTGTTTATTGGCAAGCAGTAAACCCAGTCCCCAATCATCCACCCCACAATTGTTACTGACAATCGTAAGGTCTTTTGTTCCCTTTTCTCGCAATGCTAGAATTAGATTCTCGGGAATTCCCGACAGACCAAACCCACCAACAATGATGGTTGCACCATCTTGAATATCTTGAATCGCTTCATAAAATGTTGTGTTTAACTTTCCTTGCCCAGCCAATATTTTCACTCCCTGCATTATTAACTTAATTAATAGAATTTTTTTATTATGATACCGACCATACTCATAAGTAATAATTAAATAAAATTAAATTTTTTAATCGGTAAATAAGTAATCTTTATATACTACAAACTATAATCTTAAATATAAGCTGTGTTAAACTTACCTGTTGATTTCCGCTCCAGGCACTTCGCTCCAATCAACATAGTTTGAAAAATCAACAATTATGTTTAACATAGCCTAAGAATAAATAAGGACCTCCGTAATAAAGAAGTTCCTTTTACAGTTCAAATCATTTACGAAACTTACTAATTTACTTAATCCTCCGCTTCAATATGATCATCAGCGTAAGTCTCGGATATCTTATCCTGACAACTCCAGCACTTACTGCGATTTCGCTCCATAATGGCTAATTCCTCATGACACAATACACAACTGTCCATCTCAGAAACGGCCTTTTCATTTTTACACATAGTTTATTTCCCTCCTTGATTCACCTATTAATGATTTTTATACAATAACTTGTTCCTCAGGTTTTATCGTTGTCTGACTTTGGTTCGCGGGACGGACAATGGTCCAAAATAATAATCCGATTACGAACATAACCAAAGAAGTTACTTGAAAGCCATAACTATATCCAATTGCCTCTGTTCCTGCATACTGGATAAGATACCCGAATATGAGTGGAGCAATAATGCTTGTTGAACTTGATAGAGCCACATAGGTCCCTTGAGCCTTTCCAATGTTTTTGGGAGAAAATAATTCCATTAATATGGCGGGTGCGAGTGAAAGAATAACAATCGCAAAACCCGGAGCAAGGATGAAGAATAGAATGGAAATAGAACTAGAATTAAAGGCATTTGCAAGAAATAAACAAATAGCGGATAGCACCATCGTAATCCCTGCAACATTTATTCGTGCTTTACGAATATCTCTTGTTTTGCGATAAAGCCGATCCGATAACAAGGCAAATACAATTTGACAAATGGCAGCAAAAAGAAAAGGTAAAGACACTGCAAGTTTTAACATTTTTCCATCAAAACGTTGAATTTCGGTAAAATATGCAGGAAACCATACCGCTTGAACGGACAATAACCAATAGGCACAACCTGCACACAAAACGATAAAAATAAAATTTTTAGATAATAGATACGGAAGAAACTGACGCCAAGAAACATTAGAAGAAATTATTGAGTGCTTATCTTCTTGATCAAAAGTATACGAACCGATTTCTTTTGGGCTTTCTTTTCCAAGAATCAACCATAAAACTAGCACCATTAGTCCAACAATCCCCATTGCTATAAAAGCAGATCTCCATCCATATCCATTGATCAAGGAGATTAATAATGGCGAGGCAATCGCGGGCCCGATTGTTGCTCCAAAGAGAACAGCGCCAAAGCCTATACCATGTCTATGTTTAGGGAACCATTTTCCTATTATTGAAGTTGATATAGCAACTGCAGGACCTTCTCCTGCTCCCAAGACCATTCTTGTGATTACTAGCAGAGACAGACTGGAAACAAAAGGTGTGGTAAATTGAACAATCAACCATACAAACGAGATCCAAGTAAACATTTTTTTCGTATTTCTTGAATCGGCCATTCCCCCTAGAATGAAAGATGAAAAGGTAAAGAACCAAAAAAACGAACTGCCGACAATTCCCCATTGTGAAGGACTTAAATGTAACTCTTTCATTAGAGGAACAGAAACCAAACCAATGATAATTTTATCAACCTGGTTGATCATACCTGAAGCTACAAGAATTAATAATATGATCCAAGAATATTTAGGTGTTTTCAAATTAATAATCTCCCCTTCTATTCCGTTAACATGAATCAATTGGTGTTTTAAAAGTTTTTAAAGGTAAATCTCCGTGTTTAACCTCGTCTAAACTCTTTATATTTATTAATCCCATTACCTCATTTTATCTGCAATACCTCCAGCTGTTTTTTCACGTACCGGAATACCGCCGCGACCCGCTTTACCTGTTTTCTCATCAATGAACATCGCGAAGTCTGGCGCAATTTCTCGCCCATTTGGCATCGTGAGCCATAATCTTAATAAATGACGTTTGCGTTCAGGTTCTTCATAGTCTTCGTATACAGTACGTGAATGAAGAACAGTATAATTATTAACAAATTGCATATCACCCGGTTCCATCATCATATCAATATGCATGTTTTCATCATATAGGAGGGAATCCATTAAGTCATATGCTTCAGTTTCAACTTTTGACAAGTATCTCCCTGTTTTCGCCTGTGCCGATTCGACATATCCGCGGTTATATCTGCAGCTTAATTTACCTTCGTAATAACTAAAGACTGGTGATGAATAAACAGGAGATTCACCTGGTGTTTCCTCACCACGACGATCCAGGAAATATGGAAGATAGAGAATTCCAAGATACTCTGGGTACCTATCCACAATTTCATTGTAAACCGCGATGGAACTTACGATACTACTGTAACCGCCAGCTTTAGCTTTTCGAAGACTTAATAATCCGACTACGTCAGATCCATCTGGGTGAAAAGGAAGATGAGCCTTCGTTTGGTAACCACGTACATTTGAATCATTAATGTCGAGACCTTGGTCCACAACATGCCCTAATAGATCACCTTTTGCATTTTGCGTTACCGGGATGCCCAGGTGGACTCCGAGACCCCAGTAAATGATGCTTGCTTCTTCATCTGTATACTTTTCTATTGGTAAGCCACGAATTAATAGAAAACCTCTCCCATTTTCCAGTTCGTTTATAAAATAGGCTATTTCGTCAGAAAGATTCGGAATTGGAAAGTCCTCCTTGTTAAAATCAGGTGCCTTTAACCCTTTTTGTTTTACATAGAATAAAGCGCTTTCAAGATTTACAATCGTTTTCTCTGACAAATAATAAATCCATGAATCATCTTTTGCTAAATCAATACCTTTCCAAGCTACTGGTCCTTGAATTTTTTCCTTTAAAATAGACTGCACCGAGAACCCTCCTTCGTTTTCTATTGGAATTTAACTATAGTACTAAAGTTTGGGCTGTTTTCCTACTTTAAAAGCGACTGCCATTATCTTAGAAACTCTTATACAAACAATTATTGCTTAATAAATGATGTTCCTTGTTCCCCCCTTTTTTTCATGAAAGCGCTTTAAATAACTTCTGACTGTTATAAATGTTATTCCGTTAATTATATTCATAATTTTCAGTTAAATAAAATTAAAATTTTTAATTTGCAAATAAACTTTACTAATAAATGGAAAATGTAACATCCTTATACATGCAATTTTACAACACTTATCATTATATTAATAAAACTTAAGTGCAATTTAAAATCTTTAATTTTATATAATTATCATTTATAGGTAGAATCAAAGATAGAAATGATTAAATATTCTAATAAATCACTTTCAAGCAGAGTCTTATACAAGTTAATTCGAAACAGGAGGTTGAACTATGGACTTAAAATTATCTGGAAAAAAGGCACTTATCGTTGGAGGAAGCAGGGGGATTGGCAAAGCTATTGCCCGTCAGTTGGCTTTGGAAGGTGTGGATTGTACGATTTGTTCAAGAAACGAATCTTCACTAAAGAATGCAGCAGACGAATTGGCCAATGAAACCAACAGAAATATTTATCCAATCGTGGCAGATACTAATGATCCTGGCTCTATCCTAAATTTAGTTGAAAAATCAGCAGTAGAAATGGGAAGCATTGATATTTTAATCAACAGTGGAGCCCGTGTTGGAGGTCATGAACCAGAGGATTTTAACAGCATTAAAGATGAACTTATCTTGAAAGATTTTGAAGAAAAGTATATGGGCTATTTTCGTTGTGTCCGGGCTGTTGCTCCTTATATGATCCAAAATAATTGGGGACGTATTATCAATATAAGTGGTCTGGCAGCTAGAATTGGCGGCAATTATTTTAGTTCCGGTCCTCGTAATGCATCTGTTGTCCATATGACAAAATCCGCTTCATTAGAATTAGGAAAGCACGGAATTACTGTCAATGCTGTTTATCCAGGGATTGTCGATACTGAAACGTTTAGAGGCCGTGTCACTAATGAGGAAGCTATACGTCAGGCAGCATCAATGAATGCCCTCGGCCGCTTGATTACACCAGAGGAAATTGCTAATGTCGTTACCTTCCTAGCCTCACCTTTGGCGGCATCGATAACTGGCGATGTCATTTCGGTAACCGGTGGAATTGGAAATACCGTTTATTACTAAATGCAGGTTGCTATTGTTACTGTTTCATTGATTCTCAATAATTTCTATTTAAAAATTAAATATGTATTTTAAAAAGCGAGCCTCACTAAATTCTGAGGCTCGCTTCATTTAGAACATTTTCTTTCATTCTATCCCTATTGTATATTTTAAGGAACTCAAGAACTTCTCGATCCTAGAAACAGTCAATTCTATGTTCTTTGAGAAAATGGCCATTTGTACAAAAAATCCGTGGACCATCCCGGGTTCACATTCATATTCAACTTGAACACCAAAATCTTTCAGACGTTCAGCATAGGCCATTCCTTCATCCCGAAGTACATCATTTTCCGCTGTAATAACAATTGCTGGCGGGAGACCACTTAAATCTTGAGCGACCAAGGGGGAAGCATACTCATTACGCCTGTCCTCATTATTCCTTAAATAATGATCACGGAACCAAATTAACTGTTCGCGATCAAGACCAAATCCCTTTGCAAAGTTTCGATGGGATTCCGTATTGAACTCAAGATTTGTAGCAGGATAGATTAAGACCTGTGCAGTGATGTTTGGACCTTTTTTGTTTCTCGCCATCATCGTAACTACAGTCGCTAGATTTCCACCTACGCTATCCCCTCCAACTACCAATCGAGAAACTTCTCCGTTAAATGAAGTCCCTTTTTCAAAAACCCATTGCAATGCGGAATAGGCGTCTTCTACTGGAGTCGGAAACTTATACTCTGGAGAAAGACGATAGTTTACGGATACAACAATACTTTCCGTTCGATTCGCTATCATTCGGCAGCTTGCATCCGTTGATTCAATGTCTCCTAGAACCCATCCTCCACCATGGTAGTAAATAAATAGAGGGAAAGGCCCTTGCCCTTCCGGTATATATACCCTGCATTTGATTGTTTCATCCTGGCTTACCGGAATCATGAAATCCTCAACTTTTGAAAGCGGTTCTAATTTTACAGCAGGACGCGGTGCTTTAGAAAGCATCTCTCTTACTGACTTATGATCCATCGTATGAATAGGTGGCAGCTGATTAAATGCTTGTAAATATTTTTCTGCTTGCGGATCTAAATTTGCCAAAAAACATCATCCTCACTTCAGGTTATTTTTAAATTACCCAGTCTATATGCGAAACCATTATTCCTGTCACGAAACTCTCACTTCAAAATAAAAACATAAAATGGTGATTTCATTCATCATTTTCGTTGAATAAAATCACCATTCTAGAATTATTGGTGATTATTATTACCACCGGTTTTTATCTAATTACAGGTGCTCCTCCTATATAAAACTCGAAACCTGGAGCAATTTTTCGGCCATTTGGCATCATGAGCCACAATCTTAATAAATGACGTTTGCGGTCATCTTCTTCATAATCTTCAAATAGTGTACGTGAATGAAAAACGGTATAATTATTAACGAATTGCATATCACCCGGTTCCATCATCATATCAATATGAAAGTTTTTATCAGCAGTAAGGGAATCTACAAAATTAAATGCTTCGATTTCCTCTTTTGACAAAGAGATACCTGTTTTTGTTTGTGCTGATTCGACATATTGACGCATATATCTGCAGCTTAATTTACCATCGTAATAGCTAAAGATCGGTGATGAAACTACTGGAGATTGACCTGGTGCTTCTTCTCCACGAAGATCATGGGCGAATGGACGATAGAGAATTTCAAGGTACTCAGGGTGATTATCCAGAATTTCATTATAGATAGACAACGCACTAGCGATACTGCTTAAACCGCCAGATTTCGCTTTACGAAGACATAGTAATCCGACAACATCAGCAAGATCTGTGTGATAGTCAAGACGTACATTCGTTTGGTAACCTCTTACTGTTGTATTATCATTAAAGTCTTTACCCATGTTTTTGATATGCCCTAAGAGGTCACCCTTTTTTCCTTGGATGATCGGTAGGCCCAAGTGAAGTCCAAGACCCCAGTAAATGATACTAGCTTCATCGTCAGTATATTGATCCATTGGTAATCCACGAATCAATAGAAATCCTCTCCCATTCTCCAGCTCGTCAACAAAATAAGCAATTTCATCAGCGAGATCAGGAATTGGGAAATCCTCCTTGTTAAAATTGGGTGCCTTTAACCCTATTTGTTGAACATGTAATACAGCCTTGTCAAGAGCTGCAAGGGTTTTCTCTGACAAATAATAAATCCATGAATCATCTTTTGCTAGTTCGATACCTTTCCACGCTGAACGCCCTTGAATTTTTTCCTTTAAAATAACTGACATACATATTCCTCCTTTATATTTGTTATATCACCTTAATTAACTGAATATTTTGAATTCATTATTCATGGCACACTTATTATTAATTAAATGAAATTATTATTTGTAACTTATAATTAAGTTAGATCAATATAATCTTACTAAGAATCTTTCAATCTACGTTTATACCTCTTAAATACTCACTTTCTCATCTGTTTCAATTATTGTGTGGCTTTCCTTTGCGGGACGTACACCGATCCAAAACAATAATCCGATAATGAGCATCCCTAAAGAAGAAGCTTGAAATGCGTATCCGTATCCGATAGCTTCAGTCGACGCATTTTGAATAAGATAGCCAAATACGAGTGGAGCAATAACACTTGTAGTACTCGCAAGTGCAATGAACGTCCCTTGTGCCTTTCCAATATTCTGGGGAGAAAAAAACTCCATCAATATTGCGGGTGCGAGTGAAAGAATGACATACGCAAAACCTGGAGCAAGGGTGAAGAACAATATGGACATCGCCGTGGAATTCGCGGCATTTGCTAGGTATAAGCATAGAGCGGATAACATCATCGTTATACCGGCAAGATTTATTCGTGCCTTACGAATATCTCTGGTTTTACGATAGAGCCGATCTGATAGAATGGCAAATCCTAATTGGCAAAAGGCTGCAAAAAGAAAAGGTAAAGACACTGCTAATTTTAATGTTTGACCATTAAAATGTTGAATTTTGGTAAAATAGGCTGGAAGCCATACCGCTTGTACGGACAATAACCAATAGGCACCCCCCCCGCACAATACGATCAGAATAAAATTTTTAGATAATAGATGCGGAAGAAACTGACTCCAAGAAACTTTAGAGAGGCTGGATGATTGCTGCTCCTTTTGCTGTATCGACGGCCAGCCGATTTCTTGAGGATTTTCTTTACCGAAAATCATCCATAATACCAGCACAATCAGTCCCAGAATGCCCATCGTTATAAATGCAGATCTCCATCCATAATGATCAATCAAGGAGATTAATAATGGTGAAGCGATCGCAGATCCCCCTGTCGTTCCTAATAGAACCGCACCAAAGCCGATGCCGTGCCTATGTTTCGGGAACCATTTTCCCATGATTGCCGTGGATAGAGCGGGGGCAGGACCTTCACCAGCTCCCAAAATCATTCTGGTTAACAAAAGCATAGACAAACTGCTAACGAAAGGGGTGAAAAATTGAACTATCAACCAAATCAACGACATCCAAGTTAACATTTTTTTCGTGTTTTTTGAATCGGCCAGGCCGCCAAGAATAATAGAGGAGAAGGTAAAGAACCAAAAGAAAGAACTTCCTACGACTCCCCATTGCGATGGACTTAAATGTAACTCTTTCATTAAAGGAACGGAAACCAAACCAATAATTATTTTATCCACTTGGTTGATCATCCCGCTAAGAACTAGGAATAATAAGATAATCCAAGAATATTTTGGAGTACTTGTCATGTAAATCTCCCCACATTTCCCTATATAAGGAACACTTTTTCTGAACTCTGAAAAAGTGTTCCCACTCGTTCTTATTAACGTTTTATAAAAAATCACTTCAGGGTTTCTACAATACCGCCAGATGTTGTTTTACGTTGCGGTACGCCGCCGCGACCTGGTTTACCCGTATTCTCATCAATAAACATCGCGAATTCCGGGGAAATTTCCCGACCATTTGGCATCGTGAGCCACAATCTTAAAAGATGACGTTTGCGTTCCGGCTCTTCATAGTCTTCGTATTGAGTACGTGAGTGAAGAATCGTATAATTATTGACGAACTGCATATCCCCTGGCTCCAACATCATGTTATAATGTAAATTCTCATCATGAAGGAGGGAATCCAGTAAGTCTAATGCTTCAATTTCCACTTTTGACAATTGGATGCCAGTTTTTGCTTGTGCTGATTCAATAAATAAACGGACATATCTACAGCTCAATTTACCATCATAATAATTAAAGATTGATGATGTAAATACTGGAGGTTCTCCCGGAGCTTCCTCTCCACGACGATCAAAGTAAAATGGACGACAGAGAACTCCTAGATATTCCGGATTCTTCTCCAGAATTTCATTGTAAACAGTCATCGAACTGATGATACTGCTGTGACCTCCAGATTTCCCTTTTCGCAAGCTTAATAATCCAACAACATCAGAACCATCAGCATGAAATGGAAGATGCAGTTTCGTTTGGTAACCACGTACATTAGAATTTTCTAAGCTAAAACCTTGATCTTTGACGTGCCCTAAGAGGTCACCATTTGCGTTTTGCGATACCGGAATGCCCATGTGAAGTCCGAGACCCCAGTAAATGATGCTTGCTTCTTCATCTGTATACCTTTCAATAGGTAATCCACGAATTAATAGGAACCCTCTCCCATTCTCAAGCTCTTCAACAAAGTAAACGATTTCTTCATATATATCAGGAATCGGAAAATCCTCTTTGTAAAAATCAGGTGCTTTTAAACCCTTTTGTTTAACATGAACTAAAGCGTTCTCAAGCGAGGCAATCGTTTTTTCAGACAAATAATAAACCCATGATTCATCTTTAGCCAGGTCAGTGCCTTTCCACGCTACTTGCCCTTTAACTTTTTCCTTTAAAATGGTTGACATAATTAATCCCCCTTTAATAAGTTGGTTCATTTCTTACTTCACTTCAGTCAATTCTCTTAACTCTCTCCGCAAAATCTTCCCTGTTGAGTTCTTAGGCAGTTCTTTAAAAAATTCTACTCGCTTAGGAAGCTTGTACTTCACCAGCTTATCCTGACAGAATTGAATAATGTCATTCATGGTGACCTGCTCATCCTTAACTACGACAAAAGCTTTAACACTTTCTCCGTATTCCCCATCTGGAACTCCGATTACGGCCGCCTCTACCACAGCAGGATGTTGATATAGGACTTCCTCCACTTCACGAGGATATACATTGTAGCCTCCAACAATAATAATGTCCTTCTTGCGGTCAACAATGTAGATGTATCCTTCTTCATCCATTGTTGCGAGATCACCAGTGTAAAACCACCCGTCATTAAAAGCAGCTGAAGTAGCTTCCGGCATCCCCAAATATCCCTTCATTACATTCGGCCCTTGAACAACTAATTCTCCAACTTCTCCTCTCTGCAATTCCTTTCCGAACTCATCTACAACTTTGCTTTGGACAGCTGGAATATTCAAGCCGATAGAACCTGGCTTGCGAGTCCCATTTAAAGGATTAATAGCGACGAGAGGAGCAGTTTCCGAAAGCCCATATCCTTCCAAGATAGAAACATTAAACTTGTTTTCAAATTTATGCAGCAGCTCTGCCGGAATCGAAGCACCTCCTGAGATACACATGCGAATAGATTGGCAATCCTCCGCAATCGCTTCAGGCAATTGATAAATAAAACTGTACATCGTAGGTACTCCAGCAAACACGGTTGCCTTTTTTTCTCGAATGGTGCTGACCACGTCATGAGGGCTGAAATTAGGCTGGATTAGGATTGTTGCCCCACAAGCAATTGGCGCATTCAGACAAACTGTCATACAGAATACATGGAACATTGGCAGAACAGCTACGATACGATCTTTAACATCGAGTTCTAGTAATTTTGAAATGGAGTCCGCATTTGACACCAAGTTCCGATGCGTTAACATTGCACCCTTTGGTTTCCCGGTTGTTCCTGATGTGTATAGAATGACTGCAAGGTCTTCCTCATCAATGTAAGGGCTTTCGTAAACATTAATGCTTGTGCTTGTTTCCATGAGATTCTCCCATGTCGATTCCTGGTCCTCGGCTTCGGTATAAACCACAAGCTTCAGATTTTCCAATTGCTTTTTTACTTCTGATAATTTCTGTTCTACAGATACATGAGTAATGACCGCTTTGGCTTGACTATTGTCTAATAAGTAGTTGATTTCCCCTTGGGTATACAAAGGATTGATTGGAACAACAAATGCACCAAGCCGTAAAATGCCGTGGAACGCAATGAGAAATTCAGGGCTATTTCCTAAAATAAGAGCCACTCCATCTCCCTTCCTGATTCCTTGTACATACAGACCAGCAGCCAATCGATCCACCTTCTGATTTAGTTCTTGATAAGTAACACTTTCATCTCTATAGATATAAGCGATACTTTCTGGGAATTTACTTGCGCTTCTTTTTAGATTTTCGTTTAAGTTATAGCTCATTAAATGAATTCCACCCCTTTTCTCACATAGGAGGCTTTGAACGCCTACTATTTTGAATATTTAAAATATTTACATTTTAAGTATATTCATTAATTATAATTAAATAAAATTAAAGATTTTAATTTGTATGTAAGTATTAATAATATTAAAAAGGAAATTCAGGATAACAGGAGGGCTACTTCGATGATCTCTACATCTACTTCTAAATAAAGACAAAGCCCCAGTAAAGAGCTTTGTCTTTTTTTATATTTTTGATTGATTTATAAAATTGAGCTATTGCAATAATTGGTTCTTAAGATATTTTTCTATTAACTCAATAAATAAGTTCATAGATTTCGTATGCAATTCCACAGATTCTGTTATTACTGAAAAATTTCTTTTTATCGGTGTCCCTTTTACATTTAATACTTGAATGGTACCGAGCATTCTTTCTTTTTTAACAGTAAGTTCAGATAAGTAACTAATGCCAAGCCCGGCTTCAACTGCTTCTTTTATAAGTTGTGTGCTGCCGAACTCCATTAACTTGGAAGGACGTATTTGTAAAGATTGAAATAATGTTTCTGTTGCCTCTCTTGTACCAGAACCTTCTTCACGGACAATCCAATTCTCTTGTTCTACCTGTCTTCGTGTAACTTCCTTATTGAAATAAATTGGATATTTACCCCCTGCCACGATATACATTTGGTCGGTGGAAACGGGTTTTATATATATATTTCTAAGAGAAATTTCCCCCTCTACAATTCCTACATCGATCTCATGACTTGTGATTGCTTTGGCAATATCCCTTGTGTTGCCAATCTGTACCGAAGGGTAGATATTAGGAAATAGTTTTTTCATTCTTGCAAGTATATGTGGTAATACATACTCTCCAAAGGTATAGCTGGCACCAATTTTTAATGGTCCTGTTGGCTCGTTATTTAATTCATTCACTAACATTGACATTCGTTTATATAAACCTGTTATTTCTTTAGCATGTAAATAGACTATTTCACCTGCTTTAGTCAGCTGGACAGATTTGTTTGTTCGCAGAAGTAGTTTTGAACCTACATATTTTTCCAATTGTTGAATTTGCTGGCTGACTGCAGGCTGAGTCATATGAAGCTCTTCCGCTGCCCTTGAAAAGTTTCTTTTATCAGCTACAGATATAAATACAAATAATAGTTGATCCATATGTTCTCCTTCTAACTATCGCATTTACTTATTATAACTATAATAATCATTTATTTTCCTTATTGTAAATCATTAGTTACGATAAATTATAAATAATCCAAATAAGGGGTTGAAAAACATTGGAACAAAAAGCGTTAATAACTCCCAGTCCAAATAAGCAAAAAAAAGCGGCAAAAAAGCTAAATGTTTCTTTGATTTCTGGAATTGGTTTTACATTGATTATAGCCGTGTTAGGTTTTATTTTGGCAGCGTTGCCAGGTCTAAATCATATTGGACCTCTTGCGTGTGCCATTTTATTAGCTGTGGTTTATAGACAGGTTTTTGGATATCCAATAAAATTACGTACTGGTATTCAATTTTCATCAAAAAAACTATTGAGATTTGCCATCATACTTTATGGATTAAAGCTTAACATGATTGTGATATTTCATCAGGGTTTCCCTCTATTGCTAAGAGGGACAATGACGATCATTTTTTCAATTGTTGTTCTTATGATCATTGCAAAATGGCTGAAGGCAGATTTTAATCTTTCTTTATTATTAAGTGTCGGCACAGGCATTTGTGGTGCGGCTGCCATCGCGGCCGTATCGCCAATTATAAAAGCAAAAGATGAAGATACGGCTATGGGAGTAGGCATCATCGCATTAGTCGGCACAGTGTTTTCAATAATCTATACGTTAATATATCCTTTTTTATCTATTGGTCCTATGAATTACGGAAATTGGGTTGGAATCAGCCTACATGAGATAGGCCATGTTGCTTTAGCTGCTGCCCCGGCAGGCCAGGATGCTCTTGCTCACGCATTACTTGCCAAACTTACACGAGTATTCCTATTAATTCCGGTTTGCTTTATCCTCATGTTTTGGATGAAAAAGAAAGGAAAAATAGAAGGGGAGGCAAGATTCGAGTTTCCATGGTTTTTAATTGGCTTTATCGCTATGAGTTTTGTGGGAAGCTATATCATTGGTAATAAAGTATCGGTATCACAAAAAGTGATGACTGATATTGCAGGCTTCACATCATTTATCTTAACAATGTCAATGACCGGATTAGGATTAAATATTAGCTTGAAAGAACTACGTACCAAAGCAATGCGTCCACTTATTGCCATTATTATTACATCAATTCTTTTATCATCGCTAACGTATATTAGTTTTTAACAAAGAATAAAAAGGTGAATTTTTACCCACTGCAATACATATATGACGTCATGAATATGTTCAAACCGAATATTTTTTTATTTTTTTAACTCATTATAGATGCATGGATCATAGCAAAATCGTAATTTTCCTTATTGAAATTCTGAATAATATCTGTAGGGTTTTGCTCTACTAATTCAAATTCAAATGTTATTTCACTATTTTTTGAACCATGATTTCTTGAAGTATAATAGAAAAAGTAAACGCAGTAATTAAATGAGTTTGATTGCTATTTTTATAATCATACATTTCATTGTTTTAGTTCTTTAATGGTGTTTAGTAATTTATTGCTTTCGAAATAACTATTTTACCTTCGAAAGTGGGAGTAACTCCTTGTTTTGAACTGATTACCGCACGATTGCTTACAAGGTCTTAACAGGTCATTTCAACGCATTCCAGTCATCACTATATTTTTTAGCATAAAATTAAAATATTTAGGGAATTAATAAATACGTTAATCTGATAAAAAGGAGATGATTATGAGTATGAGTATGATTGATAACCCATTGAATAAAGAGAATTACGAAACCTCTGTAGAGTCAGTTGAAGGTGAAGCTGCTATCAACTCACCTAATGAACAATCCGACGCCCTTCCAATAACTCAGTCAAAAGATCCTGAATTCGATCTTTTCGGCACAGGATTAAATGAGTATCCGTTTTAATTTAAATTCCTTATCCCATGATACCTAATGAATATTGTTGATGATATTAGTGGATTAGATTTGATACCAAGGCATTTCATCGCTGCATTCGTTTTAAAGAACTCATCCGCTCATTGGGATGGTTTGTTTAGGAATAAGATTCACAGGCCTCACCCTAATAATATTAGAAACTGCCGGGTCAGGTTACAAAAATCGCGCACACAAAGTAAACCACAAAAAGGTACAGCGTATCATGAAAGAACTAGGGCTAAAATGTCTGTCCGTATGAAAAAATATCGCTTTTACAAAGGGACTGTGGGCAAGTAACCTTTAGTCTATCAGTCCGGTGCAATATCGTTACTATTTAGAAGGAAAGGTTCAAATGGAGAAAACCATACAATCGTCTTTCGAAAATTTACTATATCAAGATAAGGACTTACAGTACGAAGCCCACAATCATACCACCAATGAATAAAAAGGAGAATACATATCGGACGTTTATAATATGCATTCTCCTTTTACTGCTTGTAAGACAAAGCACCATTATGGGAATGCATTAGTCTTTAGGTTATTAATCCAAATGCATTTTTTAGAACTTTCGGTGCCTTTTTAATTCCTTCTGTTCCAATAAAACTGCTCGCACTCGCTATTAATAAGCTTGAAGAAATGAATTTGACCACATAAAAAATTCCTGATCCAATAATTAGATCCAGGATTAAAAACCTTTTAATTGTTGAGCCTTTTATTATATAAATAACGATTTGGTCGTTTTTCTTCCTACTCAGCATTGTCACACCCTTATCTTTTTACTAAATGTTATGAAAAAGAGGGGTTGTCATATTCTTCATGTGTCACCTACTGCTTTCTGTTAGTATCGGGCATAACATGTTTCTAAAATACATATTTTTTTCTGCAATTTTGTGACGACTCCGAAAACAAACCAGTTCACAATATGGTCGATATCAATCACAATTGTCAAAAGGTCATATCTGCCAATTTGGATACCTTTAATTTCTCGTCTAAAAATGCATTACGAAATGAATGGGTTTTACAGATGTAACCTCTTCTTCTAAAACATATAAATTCACTTAATTTGTTCGGAATTATGCTTTAACTGAATACCTATGTGAAACTCTCCTACAAAAAACTCCAAAACTATTTAAAATGAATTTACCCCTTAATGATCGTTAGAATTGTTTCTTGTTTTTACTGTAATCACTACATCATTTTTTATCTTCTTTTTTCTTACTACTATTTTTCTCTTTACTCTTACAATATATTTCTCTAGCTGAAAAAGCACTCAGTAAATGAGTGCCTTTCGATGATTTATGAAAACGTTCAGAGGGTTCTTCTATGTATTATTTTCTTTAAAGATTTTTTTGGAACTTCACTCCAATGAAGGAAAAAGTATTACTGCTATGAACATTATGTTTATTCACTACTTTAAATAGATATAGTATTAAAACTCACTCTTTAGGTGCTTTTTAATTTTTTCACTTCCCCTTAACAGCGTCCATTCACACCCAATAGTATCACGATTAATTCCTATTAATTCCTTAACGAGAATTAGAAACGAAAAAATTTTGCCGTCTTATCACGTTCTTAGTACTAATCTCTTTTTCTCCTAATAAACTTAATAAACTAACTATTTAGGAGGGGTATAATGTTTAATCAAAAACTGGATAGTAATAGTCCACTTATTTATAAAATTAATGACGTCACTTACCAAAAGTACAATCTATATAAGAAACCATACAATCGGGAAGTATTCATCATAAAAGATTACGGTGAAGACCGCGGTATTACCGATAAAAGTATTGCGTTATTCGAAGCAGTTAAAGATCATTTTGACCGTTTTAAAATTGCAAAAATTGTTAAAGAAATTAATAAAGACAATCTTTTGCTCGATAGTGATCTCATACTTATAGACAAAAAAGGAAATGAGCTACACCTATCTGGTTGTAGTTGCGGGTATGCCGGCACTGGTGCGGATGGAACTGTTGAAATTTTGAACAAGGCTGGATTCGAGATAGATAGAAGGTTTGTTTTTTGTTCAAAAGGATTCACTCTTTTTCATCCGAATGAAGAAAAGGAACTATATGGCGAACGCTTATAACTTTCTACTTGTCCCCCGTTCTTTGATAGAACTCTCACAAATACAAAAATCAAACAAGAAACTCTATATAGAAAAGGATTATTATCTAATATAGATAATAATCCTTTTCTATTTTACAAAGAACTTAAAACTGCTTCCATCCAAATGCCAAAAAGGTCATCTAATGCATAGTTCTCCTATTGTATACATTCCACTGCGAAATCCTCTTACTTACAAAACCTGTTATTCCTCAAGCATGCCCTTCACTCGCTTTACTTTGTCTTCCATCTTGCGGTCTTTATCACGACGGTCATCGATTCGGATATTCGTACAAACTCTAACAAGACCTTTTTCAAAAGGTACTTCGTGCATCGCTTGGATCACTTCAAACAACTTAGGCAGGTCGCCTTCAATGATTGTATTCATGGGAGTCAGTTGAAAACGAATTTCTCCCTTTTCTTCATATTGCTTTAAAACTCTTTGAATATCTGCCACATAACTGCTGACACTTGGAGTTTGTGTACCGACAGGAATAACCGTTACATCAACTATTGCCATACTTATTCACCAATCCTTTTTATGTATTAATCAAGAAGCTTACTGACATCTATCCTATATAGACGGATGTTTTTACTATTATAACTTAAACTCCAAACTTTGCACCTACGAAAACAGATATAAGCTTTGGAGCTAGTTACCTCTTTTTAAACCAAAGTTTGAGATTCACAAATCAAAGCACTTCTGCAGGTAAGGAAATTACTGTAAAATCGGTGAAATAAAAAAGGAAGCACTGATTCTTGACGCTTGTCCTGCCGGCTAGGCCATCAGCTGCTTTTTAAGCATCCCCTGTATGCGCACGAGATGAACTAGATGTATTGCGGGTTTAGTGTATTGGTATTAAAGGTTTGTTTTCTTGAATAGCCTTCTTAAGTAAAAGCCATATTATAATCCACTTTTTTGCAAACAAATCCACCTCTATTATCATAGAGGTGGATAGTTTTCATCGATTTATATATTTTTATACCTTGACTTTTCAATTAAATAATCCTTATATACTAAAACTGCAACAACAATAAAACTTAGACTAACAAACCTGAAGATCATCTCTAAACTAATCCATTCAGCTAAAATACCTAATACAAATGAGCTAATTCCAACACCAACGTCAAAGCTGGAAAAAAAGGTTGCGTTGGCTGCGCCTCTTTTTTCTTCTCTTACATTTTGAACAGTCCACGTTTGTAAACATGGCATAACAGTTCCATAACCTGCCCCAAATAAAATCGCCGCAATGATAAGTTGAAGATCATTTGTTGCATAAGAAAGTATAAAAAGTGACAAAAATCCTAACACAGCTGACATAATGATAATAGACCAAGGTCCTTTTTTGTCATACCATTTTCCCGTAAACGGACGTAGTAATGTAGCGACAGTTGCATTGATAAGGAAGAATAGAAAAATATGATCCAATTCCTTTTGTTTTCCAAATAGAACGACAAATGTAATGATCGCTCCAAAACCAAGTGTTGTAATAACCGTCAGTAACGCTTGGAACCAAACATCTTTTTCAAAAATCATATCCAATAATCGAAATGGTTTCTTCTCACGCTTTTCAGTGGTAGGTGAATATACAAATTGAAGCGCAATTACTGCCAATAGGCTCAGTACTACTGATGACCAAATTAAAATATCGAAGGAAAAAGAGTCATAGATAAGGATACCTATACTTGGTGCAATGATAGCCCCTACCGTTGTGGATATAGAAAAATACCCTATTCCTTCTCCTAATCGTGTCTTAGGAATTAAATCAACTACTATTGTACTATTAGCTGTGGTCGATACTCCCCACGCTGCACCATGGAAAAGTCGTAACAATAGAAGAAGCCATATAATATTAAGAAATGGATACAGCATTGTTATAATCATTAAAGCTGCACTTGCACAAATGGCTAGACTTTTCCGTTGGTTATCAATTAAATAGTAACCTACAAAAGGTCTGATTAGAACAGCACCTATCGTAAATAATGTTGTTACTAGACCAACATGAATGGAAGATGCATTCATGCTTAACATATAGGCTGGCAAAATAGGAAGCAACATTTCAAACCCTATAAAAACTAATAAGTTGCTTGTAAATAAAAAAAGAAATGATTTATTAAAGATTCTTTGATTTTTCATATAACTATTCCTCGCTTCTAAATTATTTTTCTAAGTTAGAAGCGTTTGGAACACTGAAACGTTTTTCAATTGTCTAAGTTTTTTAGTCAATTGACTCACCCTCTCTAAACCCCTTAAAAATTTTCAAATAATTATATCAGAATCTCGCCTTATAAACAAGCTAATTTTTAAACAGCTTTATTAAAAATTAAATGACTTTATTGTAAATGGAGCAACTTTATTGTCATTCTACATGAATTAACATCACTGTTTTTGTTATTGTGTATTTATTCCAATAAAAAAACATCCTCGACAGGATGCTTTAAAATTACTAAAACCCATTAAAAGCAAAAATAACAACCTGATAATCCTTCACAAGCACCCTCGTAACGAATGATCTTTTCTTTCTCCCCAAGTGATCTTTAGCGAATTCTATTTTTCTTGATTTTCTTTATGATACTCTAATAATCTATTCAACATTTTTCCTTATTATCATAAGTCTCTTCAATTTACAGTTCACTTTCCTTTTTGCCCCTCTTTCCATGTTACCCATCAATTTTTGCGTAGCTTACAAGAAGGAATTCCTAGTATAAAACAAGTTAAACGAAGTGTATCAGACCATAAATTTCTCCTTAGTTATGTGAGATAGCCTGGGGACTTCCAATCTTTCGGCTTTATGTTCTTATTCATCCATTTTTTTTGTGGCGCGTGATATGGAGTGGAAGAAATTAAATGATCATTGTGCCAGCTTGCTGCTCCAGAACGAATCATTTCATCAAGCAGGACTCGAATAAATTCCTCTGGATTTAGCTGGAAAGAGTAGCGTGCAAAATCATGGAACCAACCACACTGTAATAGGTACTCATCAACTTCTTCTTTTGCCAATCCATTTTTAATGATTAATGTGAATGAAAAAATCCTCTTACAAGCATGCCATGAAACTTTTTCTGGTGCCTTTAGCCACTTTTCAAACCGTTTCCTTGCTGCATCAATAGAAACCATAGGATTTTCTATTTGAGGTCCATGTCCCGAATATGCCTTTCGAATTGTGAGCATGGACAATAGATCCAAACTTTCTATAGATCGTTGGATAGATGTTACACCCTCTCGGAAGATATTTAACCATCCGATATCATTTTTGTGGAAAAGATCCCCGCAAATTAGTATTTCTTCTTCCGGTTCATATAAAGAAATATGCCCTAAAGTATGTCCCGGAGTGTACAAGACTTTCAAATTTCTACTACCTGTGTTAATCTCATCGTTATCTGAGAGCTTTATATCCACTCGATAAGGTTCTACAGGCTGATCTAACCATTCTGCACTACAGGATTCAAGGTCACAAGAATTAATTAAATCTGCTTCCCATTTATGAGCAGCAATCTTAACACCGAAATTTTTTTGAAAATGAAAATTCCCCCCTACATGATCGCTATGATAGTGCGTATTCACTATAAGGTGTAATTCTTCAGGTGAAACGCCTACTTCTTTAATTAATTGCTCTGTACCTTTCGCATCACTTCCAAAACCAGTATCAATAAGGACCGGGAGCTGATCCTTAATAAGTAACATGTTTGCACTGGGAAATTTTCTTTCAAAAAAAATAATACTTGAGTTGTTCATAAGCTATTCCTCCTTAAATAATCAACTAATCTGAATAATCAAAATATAGTAACTATATCATCATTTGGATTTACACTTATGATCACTGTTATATCTATCGAATTTGCACACCGACAATGACAGTCGCCCCCAATTTGTCCCCTGTGTGGTTTTGCGTCTCAGTCACCCATGCTGCTACCTGCGGGGTAGGCGCTATAGAATCAGTTCAAAAACAATAAACAGAATAAAATTAAGCAGCTAAGTATATACGTTTATAATATGACTCCCGCAAAGCTTCCTCTTAATACTTGTTCCTCATTCTGGTTTGCGCATAGGAAAGTTGCCAAAATAGATATTCTACCATTATCTTTCTTTTCAAACTTTTCGATCGTTACTTCACATATTATTGTATCTCCTGTAAAAACTGGTTTAATAAACTCAAAATTCATAGTACGAGCCAGTACATTGTTTTCTCCACCAACTTTTGTTGGTAAACAAGCAGTCAACAACCCTTGAATAACAAGTCTCCCCTGTTCATCGGGAGTAATATGGTGATTCCCCTCATCCCAGGATACTTTTGTGAACATTTCAACATCCTCTTTGGTGAAAGTCCGTTCAAATTTAATAATATCCCCTACGTTTAAAGACAACTTTATTCCCCCTTTTATTTTTATCCTAATTTAATCGTGTAGACTTATACGATTGCCGCCATTATATTTCTTGAAGATTTTCAGGATAGATAGCCGTGGTAACGTCTAATGTGCACAAATTCTACCCATTAAAAATGCTGTAATATTTAGTTTTACCTTGTTAAAAGAATCAGTCTTAATTTATCCCTTCTCATTTTAAATGTGACATATATTCAAATGCCGTTATTCCATATACGCTTTTAAAATGTTTATTTAAATGGGTTAAATCAACAAAACCACAATCAGCAACAGCTGAATAAATATCTCCGTTTTTTTCTATTAGCTGCTTTGCACGTTCTATCTTGCAGTTAAGAAAGTATTGATATGGTGAAATTCCAGTATGGGCCTTGAATAATCTGATAAACTGGAATTTAGATAAATTAAGCTCTTTACATATCTCGTCAAGTTTAAGTACATTGTCTAAATTGGTATGAAACATTTCCTTTGCTTTTCTAATTGGAGCGTTATCTTTCTTACAGTCTGTAGAAAGATTAGTTTGAATAAGGCTATCTGCGAGGGATAAGAGTAATTCACTGCACAAAGCCTCATCTTTTTCACTTAAAATAGCATTAGAAAGATTTAATATTCTTTGTTCAATTCTATAATCATACACAATGGGAGTTGAAAATCGTACTAAATCCTTTTTCTCAATAACCTCTAAAAGCAATTGTGGCTCAATATATAGCTAACATAATCAAGACCTGCCTCATCATGTGCCATTCCGTCATGTGCCTGTTCTGGATTAAAAAGCATAACACCATTTTGATATGATAATTGTAAACTTCCATCCAAGTTATAATGCTGAATACCACGCAATGTTACACCTATCGCATATTCCTTGTGAGAGTGCTTTTTATACGTAAAATCAGTAATACTGGCTGACAACGCCGTAATACCTGCAGATTTTTTATAGATAAATTTGTCCATTTAATTCACCCCTTATCTACATCCAAATCATTATAGCAGAATAAGCTAAAGATATTGCCATCACGGCATTAACAAACTTTTCATGCTTCTGTAAAAACTCCTTGAAGAGCGTACCGAAAAGAACCCATGTAATAAAAGCTAAAAATCCTACAATGGTTATAGAAACAACACTTATTGACACTGCAGGCATTGCGGTATAGTGGGGCATAATAAAGCTGGGAATTACAGTCATTGTAAATAGAACCACCTTAGGATTTAAAAACTGCATAAGGAATCCAGACACAAAAGTGGCAGTTTGGTTTACAGTTGGTTTTGATGTATCCATTTTATAAATTTGAAAAGCGAGATAGAACATATAAAAGCTTCCGATTATCTGCATAACGATCAAAATTTTTGGGATTATCGTTACTAGCATAGTATTCAACATAGCAGAAATAACAAGTAATAAACCAAAAGCAATAGTTGCTCCATACGTATATTCCATTGCCTTCTTTGTCCCCATATTATGCACTGTGGATAATATCACGATATTAGTAGGTCCTGGTGTAAAAGTTACAATAAAACAGTAAATTAAAAAAGATGTAATATTCATGAGGAAAACTCCTTTCAAGTAACCCATATATTACATCTTAAAATCAATTGGTATATAGTATATTATTGCAGGTTTATTAGGGTACCTCAAAGACTCCACAGAAAACATACTGAATATTTCAATCTTTCTTCAAGCTTTAACCCTTTATCTTGCCTTTTATGAAATGGGAGCACATAAAGGTTTATTATCATTATGACTCAAAAAGAACATTGCTAAATTTCTAAGTTACATAATCAACCGTTTTGATAAATGCTTTGAAATCCGTATAATCCTCTGAATCTGCATCTATAAAAACTTACCCATACTATATGAGTAAAAAGTTATTTGGAGTAATATGTTTTTTTCTACTGTCAATTAAAGCAATACAGTGAGCCAATCGCTCTACCCCCAGTTTAATTTGACTCTCGTTCACTTGTGAGATGCATAATCGAACGAGATTTTCCTTTTTATATTCTGCTAAAAACATTCTAGAGGCATCATCAACATATATATGCTGCTCATTTAACATATGAACCACCTGTTTTGCTTTCACATTTTCGGGCAAACTGATGGAAAGATAGAATCCGGAAGTCGGTTTTGAAAAAGAAGTATTGGCCGGCAGCAATAATTGACATGCTTCTTGAAGGATCTGCATTTTAGTCCTATATACCTCTTTGACTTTTTTGAGATGGCTATTAAACATACCGCTTTTTAAATAGATTTCTAGCGCACCTTGAGAAAGTGCTGAACTATTAAAATCCGAACTAAATTTATATCGTATGAAATTGTTAATCATTAATGCAGGAAGAACGACAGTACCAATCCTTAACCCAGGGAGAAAAATTTTCGAAAGGCTTTTAATATAGATCACTCTCCCAGAAGGATCAAAAGAAAATAAAGGATCTGATTTTGGATTTGGATCAAGGTCTCCTAATATATCATCCTCCACTATATATACATCGTATTTTTCAGCTAACTCAACGATTTTTTTCTTTTCGCTATTCGTATAACAATGTCCAAGTGGATTGTGAAATCTCGGGATAATATAGAAAAATTTTATATCATTATTTCGAAAAATGTATTCCAGACGATCAAGATCAATCCCTTCCATTGATAATTCAATTCCAAAAGTAGTAGTTTGATGCAGATTGATCGACTCAATGAATCCGAAATAAGTAGGCTGTTCAATTAGAATATTGTTTTTTCCATTTGGAAATGGCATAGACACTAATAAATTAAGGGCTTGCTGCGAGCCAGATACAACGACTAATCTTTCTGGTTGAGTGAAAACCTGTAAATTTTGCAGATATTTCACCAACTGTACTCGTAGTGAGTAAAGCCCTTGTTGATCAGAGTATGTAAAAAGCTCTTCTTTATAATGATCAATTGCTTGATTCATACAATGTTGAAATTCAACATAAGGCATAACATTTTTATCTGGACCGGCAGACAAAAAATCAATCACCTCATTTTCTTCCGTCGCTTTTTGGTATTCATTCACAACATAGTAGCCGCTCTTAGGAACAGAATAAATTAAATGCTCTTTTTCAAGTTCTACGTATGCTTTAATGACCGTATTTTTGCTACATGAAAAATACTCAGATAACTGACGAACAGAAGGCAGTTTACTGCCTGCAATTAGCGAACCATCTTCTAGTCGAAGCTTAATGTCTTCCATTATCTTAATATATTTTGAATTCATTTAATGATCCCCCTCCAACTGTACCAGGACAGATAGGTAAAAAAATGGTGTATTTTTATTGAATGTACTCATAGTATGTTAATTATATCAAAACTGTTATAAAGATAAGAAAAAAACGGTACAGATGTGGTACAAAGTATAATTGGGGGTCTGAAAAGATGCAGGGAGAAAAAAGAGAAAAATTCGGATTATTTTTGGGATTAGTGGGGGTCATTTGTTTTAGCTTAACACTCCCTTCTACAAGTATTGCAGTAGAATATTTCGGGACTGCGATCGTTGGTTTAGGAAGAACAGTCGTAGCCGCTATTTTAGTAGCCGTGGTACTAATTGTTCGTAAGGAAAAACTACCTTCTCTTTGTCAATTTAAACGTCTACTCATTGTTGCTTTTGGTGCAGTTTTAGGATTTCCTCTCCTCACTTCTTGGGCAATGGAATCCTTGCCAGTTTCGCATGGAGCTGTGGAATTAGCTCTGTTACCGTTAGCGACAGCCGGATTTGCTATATTTAGGGCAGGTGAAATCCCATCTCTCAAATTCTGGATTTCAAGTATGATCAGCTCTTTAGCGGTAATTATGTATGCACTTCATCTTGGATTCGGCCAATTACAAATCGCCGATTTAGCTTTACTGGCAGCAGTGGTCATTCTGGGACTTAGTTACGCAGAAGGGGGAGAATTAGCGAAAGAATTAGGTAGCTGGCAAGTGATTGCTTGGGCAATTATGATCGGTGCTCCATTTTTCATTATTCCAGTTGGGCTAAACCTGACAACTGAAATGCTTCATGCCCCAATACATGCTTGGATTAGTTTTATTTATCTCGCAGTGGTTAGTCAATTTCTAGCATATGTTGCTTGGTATAGCGGAATGGCTATGGGCGGGATAGCAAGAGTTAGTCAGATTCAATATTTACAACCATTTTTGATGATTCTATTTGCAACAGTATTTCTAGATGAATCCATCACAATCTTCACTCTTGTAATAGCAGTGATTGTTGTCTTTTCTGTTATATTAGGCAAAAATGCTCCCGTATCAAAAAACACAGCTGTATCAGAGAAAAGCTAACTAAATGAAAGTTAGCTTTTTAGAAGACTAAATTGTATAGATGAGAAGTTGTCATGACTATAGATTTAACCTAGAAATACATCAAAAATCAAACCGTCTTAGCTATTTTTCATGGCCTGCATTGTTATATCTCTCGATCTTGGTATGAGTCGGATAAAGCAGTACCAACATGGAATTATGTGACCGTTCATGTTTACAGAGAAGTCGAACTGCAAGAGGATGAACATGAGTTAATTAGCGCCCTACATGATATGGTATCGAAGTACGAATCTCCTGACAGTTCATACAGTTTGCAAGATGTAGATGCTGAGTTTCTCGCTTGTATGAACAAAGGAGTTCAAGGATTCAAAATAAAAATAAACAAAATAGCAGGGAAAGCAAAGTTAAGTCAATATCATCCATTGCAAAGACAAGAGTTAATATTAATCACAGCCCCAGGTGGCATAGATCAAATGGTATTATTAGCAGTTAATGCAGAGGTCTCGCTTGTTTCGATGTTCCAAATGTTCAGGCTACTGTTCATCTTTGTTTTAATTATGCCTTTGATGAAAATGTTTTATCGTTGGCGAGAAAAAAAAGAAATTGTCTACAATCAAGAAAGCAGTGTCCGCAAGAGACTGTGTGTTTTGAAGCGTTTGTTATATATGGACTGCTCCCTCCCGTAATTCCTATAGACCCGGTGATACCTGTAGCCCCTGTGGTTCCTGCAGTACCTGTAATTCCTGTAGCTCTTGATGATATATAAGGCTTATTGTAGAGTTGACGCAAACCGTGGGATATGTAAGTTTTTGGCCTCCACAATCTGACAAATCATTAAGAAACAAAGATTCGCTTAAAAGTTTGTTATCGCAAAGTATCTTTTCTTTAATGTCAGGATTGTCGCATTTGTAATAATCGTCCAATAACCGTTTAAGTTCGTGACAAATAGTTCAATTTAAATCATTTTATTCCAGATTTCTACGACTTAGCTTCACTGTCTTCTTAACCGCTTTCTTTTTCTCATCATGGTTCATCGGTCTCACCCCAATAAAAAAAGCATCCAAATTAATGGATGCGTTCTCCTTTTATTCATCAATTTTGACTTTTTTCAATAGATCATTTCTATACGAAATTGCATCTCGTTCAAAAACTTTTTTAAACCTATCTTCGTACTCTTCGCGGGTTATTAGTCCTTTTTCACCCAGTAATTCTACTATAGCTCTAACCCTTACTCTACTCGACACTAATTCGTTTGTCATATTGGATAATAAAATACCGATTTTCTCATAATCATCATTCATTTTTTCATCCCCTTTGTTTAACTAATTTGACAAAAGGGACTAATTCCCTGCAAAGAAAAGCACCCCAAATAATAGATGCTAATGTTTTTCAATAGGTAAAATATATAAAATAAGGGTGGGCTGTTAGTTCCTCTTTTACACCCTCATTTAACTATGAGGATATTATCATAGCACCCAACCACAAACACACCCGATTATGGAAAACTTTATAGGCTCACTTCATTTTTTACGGTCTCCTTTATTGCACCCTATGGATGCAACTGTAACTTTAAGTACACTACTTAACATCTTTGCTACATTAAATAATGAATTCATGTTAGGAGTTAAGAGATTATGCTATTCAAGTGGCTTAACCTTATATCTCAAAACGGTTTTTAATTTTGCAGGTTCAACTTTTCTAAAATCTGAAAGATATATTTCTGTATGTTGTAATGAAGTTCTTTCAAGACTATTATTTTTTATGAATTCATTCATTAATTTAAAACTTTGAGGTTCATCATCATATGGACCTACAAGAAGCATTTGGATCACATCCAGAATGTAAATAGTTATCACAGCCGTTTATAGAGCTGGATGGAGTGTTTTAATGATGTAGCGACTAAATATCTAGACCATTATTTGAGCTGGTTCCAATTCTTAGACACCATCAAACATATAAAAGATAACTTTACGATAACCAAAATGGTTTTTAGACAGTTGTTCTTTCTCAGTTAACACAACTTATGATAAACTAAGGTTATCAGAATTTTCCAAATAACGGAACATTCATTGTTCCGTTAAGGGCCAGATTAATTGAACAAGGAATTGGCATGACACCTTAATTAGTGAGCTATCTACAACACGCCGCAAATGAATTTTGACCAAAGGGATTATCTATTAAAGGGATTAAATTGGAGGGAATAGAAAATGGATGTAAAGACACTTTTGTTACAACAATGGGCAAGCTGCTTAGATGAAGAAGACTGGTTTCCACCACTTGAAAAAGTGCTAGAGGATATTACTTTTGAACAGGCAATTTGGAAACCAGCTGATGGGGCAATGAATTCCATTTGGGAATTAGTTTGTCATTTACTTTTCTATGAAAAGAGATTTCTGATGCGATTTCTTGGTGAAACAGCGAATGAACCACAGGCAGCAAATAATGAATCTACATTTCGATTACCAACTGAGACGTTAGAAAATTGGAAGGAAACAAAACAAGAATACTTTTATGTTCATCGTGAACTTGGAAAAATACTAGCAAAATCAGAACATGAAGATTTGTATAGACAGATCCCAGGAGAAGATAATTCATTAGTGCTTGAACTGAAGAGTTTAGCATTGCACGACGCATATCATATTGGGCAAATTGTTTTCCTAAGTAAAATGCAAGGAGTTTGGCCAGGGAAACGCAGCTTTTAAAAAAGCTTCATTAACTTTACAGTTATTCCATTATAGGCGGGCTTTAATGGAATAAGAACGGGAACGTCCAAATCGGACGTTCCCATATTTTATACCTAAAAAACAACAATACTACTTAACAAAGCCAAAAAATAAAAAAAACCTGACACCAGATTTGCCAAGGGTTTGAGATATTTATTGTTCGCATTCCCATCGGTGAACTTGTGTACGGAACAGACTTTGTAGCATAATCAGGCCTCTTAAAACATCACAAATGCCTGTTTAACAGCATTTTTAATAATCGATGGAAAAAAATATCAGCTCCCCATTCATTAGCTGCTTTAGTACGTGCCGATAATGATAGAAAAGTGTCACCAGTACGACTCATTTTGACCGAGACTTTCTCATACTTAGTTAGAATGTCTCTAATCCTTTTTCCGATTCTTTATGTTAAATTCTTTTCTTTTAATCTGTTTCCGACTGCCACAGAAAAAGGGATGAACACAGGAGTGAGATATTTTTCTGTCACAATTTCTCCCTCTTTTACTTCTTTCACCAATTCGATCATATTGTTTTAGTTAGCCATTTCAAACATCTCCATTTCTAATAGGCTTTGTTATATATTAATGTTGATTTTTGAACGAATAAAAGAGACCACCTAAAAGTGGTCTTCTTTAGTACATCCTATGGAACTAACGCACCCTATTGTTAAGAACAATATCTCACAATCTTGCTAAGCAAAGTACCAAAGGCAACTTTTGCTTCCAATCGGCCGACAGGGGCTGACCGTTGGGTGTCGTGGGTTGAGGGCGGGCGTACCAGGAGCGGGCTCGGTGTCAGTCTTCGATTGCCTGGTAGACCATGGTCCAGAAGTCGTGGATAAGCCGCGCTGAATCCGGGGTGGACATCCCGACCTGGGTGAGCAGGATTCCAGTGAGCTGTTTGTCCGGGTCGGCGTACGTCGTGGTGCCGGTTCCACCGTCCCAGCCGAACTGGCCGATGGACGCGTAGTCACCACGGTAGGTGCGCACCGCCATCCCGAAGCCCCAGCCGCCGTGCTGCCCTTGGCCGAATGACACATGGACGTTGTTGCTGGCCATTGCGTTTCGGACGGATTGTTGCTCGGGCGTGAGGCGGTTGGTGGTCATCAGCTGGACGGCGGGCCGGGACAGGATCCGTTCGGTCCCTTGCATCCCGTGATTTAGCAGCATCCGGAAGTAGGAATGGTAGTCGTCGACGGTGGAGGAAAGTCCGCCTCCGCCGCCCTGGAACGCTGGAGGCTGGCTGTGGCGTCCCCCCTTGGCCTCGTCCCACACGATGAACTCTCCGGTCTGCGGGTCGGGGGCGTAGAGGGGCGGCAGCCGGTCGATCTTGTCGGCGGGCACGTGGAAACCGGTGTCCTTCATGCCCAGGGGGTCGAAGATGCGTTCGCGCAGGAACGTCTCAAACGACTGGCCCGTGACCCTGGCGACGAGCACTCCGAGTAGATCGTTGCTGATGTGGTACTGCCAGCGCTCTCCGGGCTGGTGCATCAGCGGGAGTGTGCCCAGGCGGCGCATCCACTCATCCGGCTCGGGCATCGGCTCCGGTAGATCGGGCGTGAGCCCCTGCTCGAATATCGCGCCCATGATCGGAGTGCCCAGCGACGTCATATCCATGCCGAGCCCGAACGTAGAGGTCAGCAGGTCCCGTACTGTGATCGGCCGCCGCGCCGGCACGGTATCGTCCAGCGGGCCGTCGATCCGCTTCAGCACCCGCCGGTCGGCGAGTTCGGGCAGCCACTGCTCTACTGGGTCATCCAGCCGCAGCCTGCACTCGTCGAGCAAGACCATCGCCGCAGCCATCGTGACCGGCTTGGACGTCGAGGCAATCCGGAAGATCGTGTCCCTACGCATCGCCGCGCCACCGTCATGGCGCATCGTCCCAATCGCTTCGACGTGCGTCTCACCGTACCGGCTGACCAGGGCGACGAGTCCAGGGATTTTCCCGGACTCGACATGCCGTGTCAGCACCTCACGCAGTCTACGCAGTCCTGCTTCGGAGAAGCTACTGTTGCTTCGTCCCGTTGTAATCTTTTTCATTTGGTTTCCCTCTCTTTACTTTTTTATCAGCCCTATTGTTCTACAAAATCTCTATTTGTTATCAATGCTTGAAAGCGTGTTCGATGCATCAAAGAGACTGAATATTGGTATTTTCTGGGTGATCAGAATCTAGATATGTCCACCACTTAGCATAGAGCCATATGTTCATCGGACGTTTATTCTCGGTTTTATCAAATTCAAAGTCACTATTATTCCGTAAGTAATCTTCTTTGTAACCGTTGTCTTGCCCCCCTTATTGGAGTCGAGCAGAGCGAGAATACTGCCCTTTTCCAGTTAAGCTCCCACCTCCACATTCCCTAATTATGTATATTCTAGATGTAAATATAAATTCCTTATTCAACTATCCTGCCCCGTTAGCATTCCTGTAGAGCGTTAAATATCGGCTTTGAAAAAAACAGAGCCCCTCAGTATGATG
>NZ_VHIK01000075.1:0-9067 GCF_006680105.1 Bacillus sp. B4EP4a | reverse complement strand
ATATACTAAATACTCCTTTTTAGTGTAATTTTACACTAAAAGTATTATTTTTCAACAAAAAATGCCCTTTTTGAATAAAAAGCAACTTTAAAACACAAAGAAAAAAGCAAGAAATAACCTTGCTCTAAATAAGTTTGAAATGGGAATATTTCTTAATTAAAGCTTGTTGAACTAACCTGCCCCGTTAGTTGCATAAAGAAAAAACTACCTTAAAGAACGCTCTGATCTTAAGCTAACGCCACCAGTTATTAATTGTTCAGTGGTTGCTGGATGGTTCTGGTTTACACTAAACGAACTTATAGGAAGAAAACCCCCGAAAATTTTGATTGCAGGGGTTTTCTTCATTTTTTCTATTTTTGATTATGTAAAAGCTTATTTCTCATAAATAATAGGGAGTCGTGTTCGTCTGTTGGTTCAAGCCGTTTAGCTGGAACATGGTGAATAATATTTACCAATTAGGAGGAATATGCGGTCCACCGGCTACATAGCCGGTGGCTTTTTCATTATGTAAAACAATTAGTTTTTTCCAATGCCAAAGACTGTACCTTCATTAAAAATCAAATGACAGTTCAGGCATGAATTGATTCATATGTTTTTGGATTTCGTTATATTTATCAGACTGATCACTCAAGGCTTTCATTGGAATGATCTCATATGGCCGGTTGACCCAAGTTGGCAGGAATTTTGGATTTTGCAGTTCGATTTTCACATCATCCCCGGTTTGGATTTTCTTTACTCCAATTTGCATAATACCGCCGATGTCTTTGTAATCTCCCTGCTGGCCGGATAAGAAATTCCCAAGCGAATAAGCAACAAATGCCCGTTCGCCGTTTGGTTTTGTAAGCCATGAAACAGGCTGCAAAACGTGTGGGTGGTGGCCAATAATAATATCAGCACCTGCATTAGCTGTCGTTTGAGCAAGCTGCTCTTGTTCATCATTAGGCAACCGTTCATACTCTTTGCCGAAATGCAGGCTGACCACAACGACATCTGAAACTTTCTCTGCCTCTTTAACTTCCGCCTGAATTCTCGTGGTATCAATTAAATTCACAAGATGCGGCTTCCCCTCAGGAACAGGAATCCCGTTCGTTCCATACGTATAGCTGAGAAACGAAAAGGTAATATCGTTTCTTTTCAATATCCGAATGATCTTCTGGTCTTCAGACGATTGATAAGCTCCTGTATATGGCATCCCAATACTGTTCCAGTGGTTAAGCGCATTCAAAATGGCCTTTTCTCCTCGGTCAAGTGTATGGTTATTGGCGATTGTCACGAGATCAACCCCGTTTTCCTTTAGAGCATCTCCCACCTCAACCGGTGAATTAAAGGAAGGATATGAGGAAAGCCCTATTTCTTTCCCGCCGATCATCGTTTCCTGATTAGCCACCGTAATATCCGTTTTTCCCAGATAGGGCTTCACAAATCGGAACATCGGATTAAAGTCATACGAGCCGTTTGACTTGCGGGCGGGTTTATACACCCTATCGTGAATTAAAATATCTCCCACAGCGCCTATGGTTGCTGCAGTTACTTTTTGTTCCGGAACAGGTGTATGAGCGTGAGATGAAGCGTTTTCGGGTTTAAGTTTCTTTTTATTTTCTGCCTTTGTTTCCGAGACTTTTGGTTCTTCTTGAAATTGACCTTTTACAAATGGTGCAAGAATCCATAACAAACACATAAATGTAGCTAGAAACACTAGTATTCTTTTCATGGCAAATGCTACCTCCTACTATTATAGTAGGGTGTTTTTAGGAAATAACAACAAAAATATCTATTTGATATTTAAAATGAACACATCATTTGTTTGAAACAGATAACGAAATAGGAAAAAAAGTGAGACATATCATGTGTTGCTATGTCAGATGTGCTTGCTAGCTCTGATATGCCTACTGTATCTGAAAGCACTTGTCTGTCACTTTATGCGGTAATTTGCGTATATTTTAAGTGCTATTTTGCACGTTAGATACATTCAAAAGCTTTAGTACGTTTGTTTGAAACTAAGCCGAGACTAATTAATTAGTCTCGGCTCTTGATATTTACGATAGAATAGAAGTAATAATATTTGCCTATAAGTTTGGATGAATCTTTAACACTAGGCAGAAAATTTTAAAACGAAGTGAGCAAGGAGGCAAATAGGTGAAGAAATGGATCATAATTTTAGTGGTGATTATTATAGCGATAGGAACGTATTTCGCTTGGCCTAAAACGCATTTAAAAGAGCCAGTTGTCATGTCGGTTCAATTTGACGAAGCTGCTAAAACTCTAGCAGTCTCCTATATAGTTGAGCAAGATGATAGTACGTATGTAATGGAAATTGCACACGAAACAAAAGGTTTTTATCCGCCTCGTTCGAACGGGGATGGGGAAACGGATTATACACAAGTACTAGCAAAGCAAAATGGCTATGAGCTGAGAGAAGATATTGTTGAACTGACAGACGATCAACTCGAGTATTTTCTATCTCTAGATGGACGTGCAGTACCCGTTGACATTTCGTTTGAAGCCTATTCACCAATTGAGACAATTCTCGTGCTTTTATTGAAAGATGAGGGTGTTGAGGTAACAAAGCAAGATGAAGCACTTCTCTATACATATACAGCACCCGAAGATATAACGATTGATTCGATTGGCCACTATGACAGCGTAGCGACGATTTCCTTTGAAGAAGCTGTGTTCCCCTTAGCTCTTAAAAAAGGAAAATCTGTCGATGTCTTCATTCATGAGCCGTATAAACTTAGCTCACACGATGAGCTGCTTATTGAAATCACTACGACAAAGGATCAGTCGTATACAAAGCATTTCCGTTTGACGCAGTCCATTCCAAAAGGATACTTAAAGCAAATCGCGAACGAAGCGAATGATGAATAGACTTACTAGAAGTGAGCTAACTTGTCACTGTTCAACGAATAGCTAATTTTAAAAATGGGCACCATTCATATGTGACCACTTTGGATATCGGATAAATACCCTTCTCATATATAGAGGGGCTTTTTTAGGCTCATTTACTAGAATATCATTCAGTGATTGATTTCATAACATAAATTTAAAATATCTTGTAAATTTTGAGTACACTCATAGTAAACAATTAAAAAGCTTGTTACTTTAGGTGATAATTTGCACGTAAAAGAATCAACTGTAGGAGTGATCAAAAGGTCCTCATGAACCCCATCATATTAGCTAAATTAGCTAAATAAAAAGAAACCATGTTGTAAAAATAATCAATATGGATTCTTTTCTAGTGATTTAGTATACGGTTTTTATAAAATAGTTTGATTATTTTTAGTGATCCTTATAGAACTAACGCACCCGTTAGTTTAAGTAGATTTCTTCACAAACTTTTTAGTATTTCAGTTAATACAGGAATGCTGCCCCGTTAGTGACATAAGGATTTTTAAACAAACATTATTATTTTTTAATGACTTTATTGTAAATTAAACAACTTTATTATCTCTGTACAGTAGCGTCAGGAAAATGCGGATTTACAACGTTAAGGAAGTTTCAATATTAAAAAACCTAATTTCTCAGCATTAAATGAGAAATTAGGTTTTTTCATTAATAGAAAAAGACTTATAAGTATTTATCACTAATCACTTTCATATGGTGTAACTCGTGCCCGACAATGCCGTATGCAAAGGTACCTATCGAAACTGGGCTGTTCATTACAGTTCCATTACGATCCCATGCTGCATCATCAATGGTTGAAATAAGACTTAACGTGTTGGAGCGTACCGTGTCTAAACCAGCTAGTAGCTGCTCCCAGGATAATTTGTTGAAGTTTGCCGCAGAAACGTATTGATCCTGATCCATTGCTGGGAGTGGCGCACTTTCATTTCGTGCAATGGCAAGCATTCGATACGACATCACACGTTCCACGTCGGCCATATGCCCAATCACTTCTTTTAAAGTCCATTTCCCTGGTGCGTACGCCTTCCTTGCTGACTCCTCTGATATGCTGCTCAAGAGGGTAATGGTCTTAGTTCGTTGCTTACTAAGTATCTCTTCAATATCTCCATCTGGCACAAGACTAACATACCTATCATACTCTGGATTTTCAATAGATAATGGTCGTGGACGCACAAGAATCCTCCTCATCGGAATAGTTAATTATGGTTCTAGACTAATATTCGACTGTCAAGAAGATATTTCCTTTATTTGATATTTAATTTCATTACCGCAAAATAATTGCAAATTAAACAACTTTATTATCTCTGTACAACTGATTTATGCAGTTAACATAATACACATAATAATGGATTAATTCACTTTTTATTCCACTAACCTGCCCCGTTAGTTGCATAAAGAAGAAGCTGCCTTAAAGACAGCTCCGATTTTCAGCTAACGCACCTGTTAGTGGAACATAGTCGCAAATCATAAACTAGTATTGAACAAGGCTACCCCGAATACATCTATCTCACAAATGTAATAAAGTCAATATTAACTGGTTCAAAACCATCTGCTCGAAGTCGTGAGTTAATCTGTCCTCGATGATACTGACCATGCAATGCTACATGAGTTAAAATATCCCGTACAGAATTCTTAAACTCTTTTCCTTTACTATTTGTGTAGGATATTAATTTATCCAGGTCAGTATTTGATAAATTAGTAAGAAACGTTGTTAAACTCTCTTTATTTTGCATAACAAGCTCTGCACAGACTTCTATATCGACCTCTGACCAGATGGGCAGTCGTGAACTGTCCAATCCTCGTAATCTAGTCATCCATACTTTTTCTGCAAGTAGGATATGGGAAAACAAACGGCTCACCTCTTGATTTTTATCTTCAATACTTTGCAATGTTTCAAGAATACGTTGATTAGCCCAATTTAAATGCTCATACATCTTTTGGATATTTTCCAATGAGAATCTCACCACCAATGAATGAATTTTCCAAAAGGATTTCCCCTTTTAAAAACCAATTTTCTTTCATTTTTATATTACTATATAATTCCATTTATTCGAGTGAAATAAAAGGATTCTTATTCAACTAAACTGCCCCATAAGTTCCGTAAGAAAAAGGTTGCCGCAGCAACCTCCATTAATGAAGTAAAGCACCATTTGTTGAATAATGAAATTTGAAATTTCACTCCGTCCAATCATAATAATTATCTACCAATATTGTACTTGTGTTTTCCGCCTCATCTTCATCAAAATCTCTATCCTCAATCCATTGTGATAATGAATAATTTCGTGAGCCATACTATTTAAAATAGCAAAGACAGCATCCTCTTCTCCTCGTTCAGATACTAATTCTTCATAATCCCCTGTTGCAACTCTAATGTATGGCTCCACATCCTTATCGTAAGGAACAAAAAACGTCGCACTTACCATCTCTTTAGTATCTAAAGTTTTAATCTGATAATCTTTCTTAATGTACACAACACACCTTATTGGAAATTTCTTATTTATTCGTAACCAAATAGCAAAATATATACAGGCTTGTCTTACTCTTGAATTAACACCTTGTTCGTATCTTACTCTTAACCCTGAACATAGGTACTGTATATTAGACATCATATCTTTGCCCTTCTTCAACTAATCTGACCCGTTACTTCAATAAGAAAATAGCCAGTAATGGCAGCCTTTATCTTTGCCTACTTATAGATCTTTTTGATTAACATTTAGTTCAATCAAATTACCATCTGGGTCGGCACAAAAAATTTGTGCAAATCCACTTTTTCCGTATGGTTTTTCAAGTATTTCAACTTTATTCTGTTTTAACCAATTAAGAGTATCATAGTGGTTCTCGACTCTAAGGGCAAAGTGACCTTCTCTGCTGGATAAGCTTTTATCCTTACGAATTGTCTGTGAAGAGGGATCGACTATCAAGTGAAGTTGATGTCCCTCTATTTCATACCAGGCACCTGGAAAATCAAAATCAGGACGCTGTATTTCTTTTAAACATAAAGTTTTACCATAGAATTCTTTTGCTCTTTCCAAATCTGTCACAGTAAGACTTACATGATGGAGGCATTTATATTTAATCAAAACCTTCACTTCTTTCATTTAAACTATTTTTTTACCTTAGTCATTTTGTGGCTAAGATGACCCCTTGCACCGCATCTGGAGCTGGATCGGTTAATTTAAACTATTCGGCAGCTAGAATCAATAATCCTTCTTCAACTAAACTGCGCTCGATAGATGAATAAAGAAAAAGCGAACTTAAAGTCAGCTTAGATCTTCGCACCCGTTAGTTAAATAGACTATATAACAATCCTATTTCTGGTGATATTATTCTTGAATCTCTTTAATGCTTCTTCCACAGAAATAGGCGTGTCCCATTTTTAGTTTTTCTACTGTTGTAAATAAGTATTTTTGATGCATTTTTTCTATTCTTTCATTATAAAAGACTTTGATTTTCACATAATTAGTCACTTGGATTAATAAAAAATTTATTTCAAAAATTCTTACTTTAATGTACAATAACATGTAGTTTATATTTTTGCAGAATAGTTTTAATAATAAGAAAGGGGATATGTATGGTTCTAATTGGTGTTCTTTTAATCATGATTGGCTTCGTACTTAGATTCAATTCGGCAGTTGTGGTAACGATTTCAGCACTCGTTACGGGGATGATTGCAGGTATTCCCATTACTAGTATTATTACGCAATTTGGCGAAGCATTTACAACTAACAGGTACATGTCTATTCTCATAGTCACGCTTCCCGTTATTGGGCTGCTTGAAAAAAATGGTCTCCAGCAGCAAGCTTCAAAGGTTGTATCAAAAATTAAAGCCATCACAGTTGGCCGGGTATTGACCATGTATTTATTGATCAGGGAAGTCGGAGCTGCTCTTGGTTTAAACAGCCTTGGTGGTCATCCGCAGACTGTACGTCCGCTGATTGCCCCAATGGCAGAAGGGGCTGCTCTAACAAAATATGGTAAGCTACCGGAGAAAGAGCAACAGGAAATCCGTGCACACGCTGCCGCTACCGATAATATCGGCTTGTTTTTCGGAGAAGATATTTTCGTGGCGGTTGGTGCAATTCTATTGATGAATGGATTTTTTGAACAGAACAATATACCTGCTGACCCAATATCAATGGCGTTATGGGGAATTCCTACTGCCATCTTTGCTTTTATTGTACACGCCATTCGCCTCCGTATGTTTGATAAAAAGCTGGATAAACGTTTGGGCAGTCGTGGCCAATAATGATAAACACTCCAAAGAGAAAGTGAGCATCTATTATGATATTCTCAGTTGAAATGATTTACGTATTGATGGGCATCATTGTTCTAGGCTGCTCCCTATATATTTTCACTGATCGGACGAACAGCCGCCGGTTGACTACGGGAAGCTTTTACTTGATTTATTCAATTACATTAATGTTCGGCCAAATTATTCCGCCATTTTACATTGGGCTTATGGTTATTATTATGGTTTTAATCATTGCAGGTGGCGGGTTAAAGAAAAGCGAACATGTTGAAGAAAGCATTACTGTAAAGGAAGAGCGAAGAAAACGGCTTGGCGGCCGTCTTTTCCTACCCGCCATCTTGATTCCTATTTTAACCTTAGCTGGTTCTAAGCTGCTAGACGGTGTTAAAATTGGGGGAAAGGCTTTGCTGGATCCATCTAATGTAACGATGGTTGCTTTAGGTCTGGCGTGTTTGACTGCCATTATTTTTGCGATGGTGATGACACGCGGAACACCTACAGGAGCTGTGAAAGAATCACGTCGCCTGCTAGAATCTATTGGTTGGGCTGTATTGCTGCCACAGCTACTTGCAACATTGGGAACCATTTACACAAATGCAGGGGTTGGTACAGTCGTTTCCAAAGCTGTAACAGCAATCATTCCTGAAGGTTCGCTATTTTGGGTTGTGGTCATTTTCTGTCTCGGCATGGCTATATTCACTATGATCATGGGGAACGCCTTTGCTGCCTTCCCGGTTATGGCTGCAGGTATCGCCATTCCTTTTCTGATTAACCAATTTGACGCTAATCCAAATCATATAGCTGCCATATCTATGTTTGCGGGTTATTGTGGAACATTAATGACGCCAATGGCTGCCAACTTTAATATTGTGCCGGCAGCCTTGCTGGACTTGAAAGATAAAAACCATGTCATAAAAGTTCAAGTTCCAACAGCTTTGGCAGTATTAGCTTTCAATATCGTACTTATGTACTTACTTGTTTCATTAGGAGTATAGGAGGGATCTTCATGAAGCAAAAAGTGTTATTAACCGGGTTTGAGCCCTTTGGCGGAGAAAGAGTAAACCCTTCCTGGGAAGCAGTAAAACAGTTACATGGAGAAGTTATTGATGATGTGACTCTAGTTGCTGAACAAATCCCAACTGTATTCGGGAAATCAGTTGCAGTAATGGAGCAGCTTATCCAGCAGCATAATCCTGACATCGTTATCTGTGTAGGACAAGCCGGGGGTCGGCTTCACATCACACCTGAAAGGGTGGCAATCAATATGGATGATGCTAGAATCCCAGACAATCAGGGAAACCAGCCTATTGATGAGCCTATTACAGACAAAGGGCCAGTAGCCTATTGGTCTACGATCCCCATCAAAAGAATTGTCGAAAACATGAAGGAAAGCAACATTCCTGCATCGGTATCCCATACCGCCGGAACATTTGTATGCAACCATATCTTCTATGGATTAATGGACTATATCACCCGAACCTCATCAAGCATCCGGGGTGGATTTATCCATATTCCTTTCATTCCGGAGCAAACTATTAATAAAGAAGCGCCTAGCTTAAGCCTTGAGACAATTGTTAAGGGCATAAAAATAGCTGCTGTCACAGCTGCTAAATATGAATCGGATATTCATACAGTAGGCGGGACGACCCATTAATTGTACCGTTTTTTTAAAATTTGACCGATTTACTTGTTTTGGTTATAATTCATGATTGGCCTCATGTTTATGATGTTTTTGTCCTTTTCGCTTACGAGCTTGGGACACTTTCATCATATCAAGAGGTCTTTTTGTGCTCAAATCTCATTCATTAATAATTCCCATAATAAAAGGAGCTACTGATCAGCTCCTGATAATGAAGTAAACCAGCTAATAGGATGTCAATATCTTTCTCTAAAATTTTCATTTCCCTTATGTTA
>NZ_VHIK01000074.1:0-2620 GCF_006680105.1 Bacillus sp. B4EP4a | reverse complement strand
TGCATGAATGAAAAAACTTTTCCAATATACTGCAGAATAATCATTCCCAAAACTCCTTTTTTTTCTATCATACAACGAAAAAGAGAGAAGGAAACAGGGAATACAATAACATTACTTAAAACAAATAAAACCATAACATATTTTACATAGGGTTAAAAAATGTGCTGATTCAAATGCGATAAACTTTTCTGGACTTCTGTTTTCAGAAAAAAAGAACATCCATAAAGATGTCCTATAATGTGTAATTACTTCATTTTTCTTAAAATCCATAGGTAAGCCAATATTGAAATCCCCACAGAGACTGCGGCCATTATGTAAATGCTTATATACCCAAACAGATAGCCGATTTGTCCGAAGAGGATGGCACCGAAACCGATTCCAAGATCAAAGAAGGAATAGAAAGTGGCATTGGCCATGCCTTTTCGATTTCGGGCAGCGTGTTCAAGAGACCATGCTTGAAGAGCCGGTTGGACAGCACCGAATCCAATGCCATAAAAAATAGCTGCCAAATACAGAATCATGTTACTTGGCATCCAGGCTAGCAATAGCATCGCCACTACGATAATAAGAGTAGATGGAATGAAGACAGCTTGATGTCCTTTTTGATCATAGATCTTTCCAGCAAACATACGTGTGAAAATAAGAGCTAAAGCGTAAAGAAAAAAGTATCCTTGAATACCTGTCAGACCTTTTTCGATTGTATAAAGCGGTAAGAAGGTAGCAGTCCCGCCAAAAGTTACCGTAATGAAAAAAACAAGAACGGACGGAGCAACAGCGCTTTTTTCATAAATGTCAAACCTATTAGTTTTTACTGGGACAGAAGCATGATCTACTTTTTTATAAGTAATTGTTGAAGCCATGATCCAAGCTGCCAGGCTTAATACGCCGCAAAATAAAAACAAATGTTGAAAGGGTAAAACATCCGCTAAGAAAAGCCCAAATGAAGGACCAAAAGCCATCGCCAAATTACCCGATAAAGTGAAGTATCCCATTCCCTCACCCCGACGCTTTGCTGGGATAAGGTCGGAGGCAATCGTACCTGATGCGGTGGTCGTATATCCCCAGCCAATCCCTTGTACAATCCTTATGGCGCATAGAAGGAAAATACTCATCATAAATCCAAACGAACCAATTGCTACAGCCAAAAGAGCTAGACCGAACAAGAAAACAAAACGTCTGCCTTTTGTTTCCAAGGCCTGTCCAGCAAAGGGACGGACAATCAGGGCAGAAAATAAAAACATGCCAGCAACTAACCCAATATACCGTTCATTTCCGCCAAGCTCTTTTACAAAAAGTGGAAGGGTAGGGGAAGTCATCTGAAAGGATAAAAAAACAAAAAAGTTAGCCAAGAAAATCATAATAAAATCACGCGACCAGATTTTATTAACAACCGGAAGTTCTTCTTTTAACAAGGGTACACCCATAACAGCCATTCTCCTTAATTGATAGTAATTATCATTCTCATTTTACTAAAGTTATAGAGAACAATCTATAAAAATTAAGTGATCACTATAAATCTAAGTAATATTGACTAATAGTTAGCCCGTAAAAATTTTATTAGAAACAAACATTCGGAAGGAGGTCACTTTATATTCAGGAAACACAACACACAGGGTCTTATAGCAGATTTTCCATTAAACCATGTTCCTGCATATACAGAACCCTTATGTAGAGTGGAATTAACTTTGAGTGAAACAACCGTGCAGTTCCAATGGAAATTAGTTAATCGACAAGGTAATTATGGTAAACCGTCATATTATTGGGAGAGTTGTTAAGAAATCGTGTCATTATTATGAAATTTTAATTAAGGACCTTTTATTTACCATTTATAAGGTATATTATTTGGGAAATGAGAGATTAAAGGAGTTAATTATGGGTAGATTTACAGAGACTGTAATGGAGAGGGTAGAAGATTCTCTACATAATAGGAAGAAACCTATGGTCGTTAAACTAAATTCCGAACAACTCGAGGATTTTATACAAAAATTTCCGGAAGACGGAGAGTTTTTTGGTTTAAGCTATCACATTCATGATGATAAGACGGTCACTTTTAACTATAATTCAGATGGTAGACTTCTAGAAGTATTGAATTTGGTTAAGTGATTGGTACTTTGGAGTATCCAGCAGAAATGCTGGATTTTTTGAATTTAAATAATCTTAATTAATCTAGTACGTATCAAAGTCGAATGATATAGAAGATAAAACAGTCTCTGTGAAACCGACAGTAAATGGAGGCGGTACAAAACGACAAAAGTAAATGGCGAAGCGGAATAATCGCGGCTTTTATTCCAGAAACTCAAAAAGCACAATCCCCACTCCATTATCCGCCATCAAATGAGCATTACGCATCTTTTTAACAGTATCACCAAGAAGATCATTCGTCATATTTTATTTTTACTCCTTACCTGCCATCAAACGAAAAGGGACCCGCCAATAACCTGAATCCCAACACCTGCTCATACCACTTAATCGCAGCATCCAAATCAGGTACAGCCAATCCAATATGAGTAACTGCTGTCATATGTATCCCCCCTGATAATTAAAATACCCTTTTAAGGTGAGGGGCAAACGGCACTTTTTTTGGACAAAAAAAAGAAGCAATAGCCAATATTGCTTCTGG
>NZ_VHIK01000073.1:0-16464 GCF_006680105.1 Bacillus sp. B4EP4a | reverse complement strand
TTATGAAATCCTGCGAATAAGTGAGCATTCGAGAGATATTCGCATCAAACTGAGGGAGTTCAAGAAGCAAATAATATACTAAAAGAGCCATTTCGCTAATAAATTCAGTTTAAGCAACTTATTTCACAATAATTACAAATTATAAAACCAAATTCTATCTTTTTAATGTAGAAAAAGGACTGAAGAATAACAAGAATCGACTTCCTTCAGCCCCATTAGTTAAAAATATTTATGCATTATTCGAACTTAACATTTTTCTCCTTTTATTTCCTTTTTCTTTCTATTTCTTTTATAAATGATTCTCCTTCAATATCTAAATTTGGTAGTAGTTTATCTAACCACTTTGGCAAGTACCAAGAAGCTTCTCCCATTATGATCATTACTGCTGATACAATAGCCATTCTTACTACAAAAGCATCAAATAGAACGCCAAATGTGAGAGAAAAGCCCATTGCTTTAATTATTGGATCTGGAGCTAACATGAATCCAGTAAATACTGAAATCATAATCAACCCAGCAGCTGTTACTACTCCACCACTATCTCTCATTCCTGCTAAAACAGCTTCGCGTGCATCCCCAGTATGTGTAAATACTTCACGCATTCTACTAACTAGAAAGACCTCATAATCCATTGCTAACCCAAATAAAATCCCTATCACAATGACTGGTAAGAAGCTTAATACAGGATTAACAATGGGAAATCCAAATAAATCAATTAAATTTCCATCTTGTATAACAAATACAGAGAATCCTAATGTTGCACCTAATGAAAGTAAAAATCCTAGAACTGCTTTTAATGGAACTAGAATAGACCTGAATACTAGAACTAATAAAATGAATGAAAATCCAATAATTAATAAAGCGAATATTGAAAGATGATAAGTTGTTATATGCTTCTTCATTTGCGATTACATAGATACGTTTCTTCATTAATTTGGTCTCTTTTAGGAAACAAAAAAGCAACGATTCACCATTGATTAGCAAACCGTTACGAAGAAACCCATAATGTAATAAACTACATCTAAGGGTGCAGCAAGTGTTTGCCTACACAGAGTAGGCGGACGGTTTAAGAAGTGCTACCAACACGACTTAAACACGCTGTGCTATTTTATTTTGTTTTATTAAAAAAGGTGAATAGTTCACTAAAATACTGCCCGAAAATCACCCGATAAATGCCCGATAATGCTTGAGTTATTATGAGTTATTATGATAAATGAATTTTAGTGAATGCTTAGAAATAAGCGTTTTTGTGAAAGTTTGACACTATATTAAAGGTAAGAGCATGTTCCGTACACAAGTTCGCCCATGGGAACGCGAACAATATATGTCAATGTATTAATCTTTAAAACCCTTGGCACCTTTGGTGTCAGGGGTTTTTTTATTTCCGGCAAATATAGGCTAAACAAATTTATGCTATGACTCTTGATAAACGAACAAAAGCATGTTTTGAGAAAAGATTGATTATTTTTGTGTTCCTTCATCAGCTCTAATAAATCATATTTGCACCAGAACCCATTTGTTAGTGAGGATATAGCATTTTTAGTAGGTTGATTAACTAATTATGAGTCTGCATTTCCTAGGGCAGCACTTAAAGTGTTTTAAGCTAGAATACGCTTGTATAGCGTCAGACTGTATGTCCCACTTGTTCCTGCGGGCATTTGAATAACAAAAGAAGTCGGATTTTTCACAGTTTTACCAATCGTATTTCCTGGTGGTACTGGCCCGATCGTAGTTGTAACAGGAGCTGTTGATGAATTGACTGTACCTGTTACAGTTGTAACGCTTGCAGCAGAATTAAAAATCTCAAAAGTCCCTTCAATGTAAGTACCAACGGGAGCAGTAAATACCGTCTCATCTACTACTCCAATTGTTGGACCATTAAAATTACCGCAAATGCTTTCTTGAAATATCTGAGCAGGAGGACAACAAGAGTCATAAAAACACATTGTATATTTCTCCTTTCGAATGATTTTTTCCAGATATGTTTTATCTGTTCGATACTTGATCTTCATTCCTCTAATAGAGTATGAAGGATTTATAGAAATTTCTTATATATATTGTCCGTTTTAAAAGATATAGAGTAATAAATTCCTTTATATCTTTATTACGCTAGAACACGCTTATACAAATTGATACAATATGACCCATTATCTCCAGCACCTGCTGTAATAGTAAAACTAGTAGGTTGATTAACTGATTGTGAGTCAGTATTTCCTGGAGCAGCACTTAAAGCTATCGCAGGAGTTGATGTCCCTGTAGCCGTTACTGTAGCAGTACTAGAAGCTGAGTTGAAAATTTCAAAAGTTCCTGAAGAATAAGCACCTGCTGGAGCAGACCATATTTCCACACCCGCTAAAGGGCCGTTAAAATTACCACAAATTTTTTCTTGAAACACCTGTGCAGGAGGGCAGCAACCTCCGTTAATTCCATTTGAACCACACATTATGAATTCCTCCTATTTACTATTAAACAGCTTGTATTAGCCATACAATATTATAGAATGTAAATTTTGCAATTTTGCAACTGACATGAGTGTAATATTTGCTAAATTATTTTTATTCCGTTAATAGAAATAGAAAAGGTAGAAGGCAATTTCCCTTAAATATGTGGAATACTTATGAAGGATAAAGAAGTGAATAGAACTCCTTTAGGATTTAAAATAGTTTGATCATTTGTAGAAAAGTTTACGTTTCAGTAACTATTTTTGTATTTTACAATGGCTGGGTTCCTGGTTGCATTTTTCTTATTTATCTTTTTTTTGTTTACGTTTGTCATCGCAAATAACAGGAAAGCATACTTCCAAAAAATATTTCCCCTCAGTTCTCCCTGTGTCTATCCCAAATACGATAATCGATTCGGCAGCATCTACTGTTGCTGAAAGCGTATTGCCAGAAGGAACGGAGAATTCAACTGGACTTTCATCATTTCGATTCACGAGAACCCGAACCGATGCAGTGCTCATAGCACTATTGAATACAGAGATTGTTACGGTAGCGTCCATCGAAATTCTCGCTTTCCAAATTTTTAGACTCGGAACCTGATCGGTCAATAACAGATTACCACATGTGCTATTGCATACAATTGGTCCTGACATTTCTGTAGGTATATTTACTTTCACTTTGATTTTTTTCTCGACTATGCATTTGCATTTTTTGTGCCCACAAACTCTACATTTTTCATGCTTGCATCTGCATTTAGTGTGCTTGCAATCTGAACATTTTTTTTGTTTACTCAAATTACTTCCACCCCCTAATTCAAGTTACTATATTTCTATTAATATACTGTACAAATTGCCTGTACTTATAACTTGAACAAGGGTTTTATGATTAAAAATGGGACTACTTTTGGTGTATTTATGGGAATCACGTTAGTTAAACAGGAAGGTTTTCCATTGTCAGGAACCGCGGTTTCTATACCGTTAAAAATAACCGTTTCTTTAGTTGTATTTTCTAAATCATCCCTAACTTGAAGATATGTAAATTCATCCCCGGTGAAATATCGTGAAACTTTAAGAAATGAACTATTTCCGCAAAAAAAATGAACAATAGAACAACCTACTATGTAGATAAGGGCAAATAAGCCCTTAAAAGTACTAATTAATATCCAAAATACTTGGGAGGGCAGCATGGATTGTGCGGTGGCTTTCCACAAATCAGGTGTTGTGTATAACATTCGTTCACCACGGATTGAGTGTGAGGAAAGTAATGCTTATACGTGTTTACATGTTTATTGACAGTTGTAGTATGTTATGGATGAACGACAGGAATTACTGTGTTGGATACGTTCGTATTAATATATTGCTGTGTTGGAGAGACTTGCGCTGGAGCAACTTGAGTAGGAAGTGTTTGCGCGGGGCAATGTTGTACTGGAGACGTAGGCATTGGACTAAAGGCTCCCATAACGTTGGAGTGTTTACCAGTTGATGCGCCCATTACTCCAGGTGCGTTCCCGAATGCTCCCATTACATGGGGGTTATTTCCTCCAATATTACGAAAAAACATTTATAATACATCCTTTCATTAAGATTTCATTACACTTGTAGTTTATGAAAAAAGGGTAGGTTTGTACTATTGAAAAAGCCTTTTAAGACAAGAATAGGCCATAGAATATTTGTTACAATCAAAGTCGTCTCATTGGGCGGCTTTTTATTATGTATACATCCTAGGCATACAGAGAGATAAAGAGAATTTTTATGTTAAGGGGGGACCTGAACATTTTAGGAAATGGACCCTAGTCTTTCTTTGAAATTCAAGATAGAAAACGTAACCGTTATTACTGTACCTCCTAAGACTGAAGTGGCTTCAAAGGTTAGTAAAGAGCCTTCCAAGAACAAATGGGATAACACTATTTTTTCTATTCAAAAAACGTTAAACAGCCGTTATAAAGCTGGTCTTGTTGTGGATGGTAAATGGGGAGCTAAAACTAAGGCTGCCATTGTCACTGTCCAAAAAGGTGCAAAAGGGAATCTTACATGGATCCTACAGTCTGCACTTTATTTGGAAGGATTTAACCCTGGCTCATTTGATTCTATATTCGGAAAAGGTACTGAATCAGCATTATCTAAATTCCAGAAAGCTAAAAAGATAACTGCAGATAAGAAGGCAGGTAAAGCAACTTCCACTAAATTGTTTGCTGCATAATAAAAAGCCTTTACTCGCTTTGAGTAGGGCTTTTTATTTATAGCTCTGTTTAAAGTACATTCACTTAACAGGTGCATATGATAATGTTATAAACTGTGAAGGGTTGAGAAAAATGTACTATGTTCCTTACATCCATACCTATCAATATCAAAATCCTTATTATGTTAATGTACCAATGTATAACTATGTAAGAAATCCTGATTATTGGAGTGTTAATAATGCTAACCAATTGGGTTTTTTACAATCATCTAACGGAAGAAATAATATTGAGGTAAAAGATTATGGACCAAAACCATTTGTAGTGAATATCAATGAAGCTACGAAACAAAACACTACCTACCGTACCGCTTTATGGACAGGAAAACATTTGCAAGTTACACTGATGAGTCTTAAAGTTGGTGAAGATATTGGTTTAGAAATTCACCCTAACGTTGACCAATTTTTACGTATTGAACAAGGTCAGGGGGTTGTTCAAATGGGTAATAGACAGGATAACTTAAACTTTGTAAGAAACGTTTATGATGATTATGCAATAATGATACCTGCTGGCACATGGCATAATGTAACCAATACAGGTAATATTCCTCTAAAACTTTATTCGATATATGCACCTCCTAACCATCCATTTGGCACTGTTCATGTTACCAAAGCAGATGCATTGGCTTCGGAAGAAGGGCATCGGATATGGCAATAGATTAATCCTAAAAAAATACCCTTCTCCTTAACTTTGAGTATATTCTTCAGTGATATCATTAGTGTAATCGTTAAGGATTAATAAAAGTCCTTTTCGAATCGAGTGGGGCTCAATTTTTTTATAGAGAGAGTTTAGGTTAATTAGAAAATGAATGGAAAAAGTATAATTATGGTGCAGACTACACATGGTACCTCCATCATAAAAAGTCCTTCTCTTAGTGAGAGGGGCTTTTCTTATTGAACCTTATTTATTTTAATCCTAATTTGTGACCATTCATCAGGGGAGGGGGTTTCAATATCTAACCTTGAAATTTTAGCATCATAAGGTGCATTGCTATCAATCATTTTACAAAATTCTTTTGAATAATACTTAGGAACATACCATAATTTCATGACTTTAAATAACACTTCTACTGCGTATTCGTCATATATATTTTCTTCATCTTTTTTTAGTTCAATTGAATCACCTATTTTTAACAGGTTTTTGACAATCTCCAGATAAGAAAGCAGGAAAAGCTACTTTCACTGAATTGCTTGCTGGATAATTGACTATCCTTCTCCTTAATCGGGAAGGAGTCTTTCTCTGTCCTTTATAATGCCAGTATACCGACTGTATCAAAGACCGCTAAGTGTTTTAGTATATCACGTCAAAAAAGCCTTATTTCATCACTATTAGTAAAAAAATCAGACCTTTTATTTTTTGATTATAATCTTCTCTAATGAACCTTTTTATTTCCTTTTACATACATTATCTAAGCAAACAGCCCAAAGTCTTTCGGTAAGTCCAGGAGGGATTCGTATGAGAAAAAATTTCAAGCAATACGGTCAAACTCTCCATTTGGTTGGAGGGAACTTAGTATATATTTCTAATATGATTTATCCTATTTATTCAAATGGAACTATTTCTAATTATCAACAATACTGTTTGGATATAAAAAATGCAATAAGTGTTAGTCAAAGCAGTATACAATCTCTTGAGACAATTTCTCCTCCGTATATTTTAGAAACGGAACATGGATTATTGATCAAAGCATTTAAAGATATATTAATTTGTCTAAACAGTTTAATACTAAGAATTAAAAGTGTAACACCCGCAGAAATAAAAGAAGCTGATATTATGAATGAAATTTCTATATTAAAAGTGATTCAAAAGGAATTAACTGAAACTACACTGGGTTTGATTGAAAAGCTAAATTCACAAACAAGAAGGTGAGATGTTTTGAACCAAGGACCTGATGAAAATAATATATTGTATTCCTTACCTACTAATACTGCGGATAAGATTGATTTTTTTGGTGAAATGATTGTAAACATAGGGAATCTTATCACTGTTATCGGGATTGCTGTAGAGGCCCAAGAAGTTGAAGAGGTTGAAGAAGTTGAAGAGGGAGTAGGAGTAGGAGAAGGAGAAGGAGCTACTAAGAATCCAAATACCACCAATTCAGGATCAGATTCTAATGCAGGCTTTATATTATCATTGATTGGGGCCATATTGGTGACTATTGGAGACATGGTATCTACAGGATCTACTGCACTGGCAATTGAACAAACAGCTTTATTAGAGAAAAAAGCAGAACAAGAAGCAAAGGAACAAAGTAGAAAAATTAAAAAAATGGAAAAACAAATAGATTCATTACATCAGGATATGAAATCTTTATTTTTTATTACCGAATCTCTAAAAAGAGAAGTGATCTTCTTACAAAATTTTATTTATCCCCATTTTCACCAACAGTGAATTTTGCAGTTATTAATATTAAATTCAATAGGTCGGAGGCAATAATATATAAATAACGATATTTCCTAGATTGAAGAAGCAAAAAACACCTTAATAGGAAGGTTGTTTACACTAGGAAGCTCTGTTTTATTTCTTATTGGTTCATTTATTGCAGTGGTAGGAGCCTTTCAAGCATATAATAAACTTATCCATATTTAATAAATGTTTTATGATGTATAATTTCACAATTAACTAGTAAGAATTGGCGCATTGCTAATGTTTATGCAAACATAAATCCCGGTTTTTAAATAAGAATATCTTTACAATTTACATTCGTTTTGCCCTTAGTCACTAACTTTTTTTCTCAATAAGTGTAGTATGAATAAAAATCTGGATATGGAGCATATCCGGGGTATCCATATTCACCGTATCCACCATAAAAGGGCTCTGAAAGAAATGCTCCACCAGCAAGCCCCCCTGCGAAAGGAAATCCATAGCTAATACCAATACCACCATAATCTCCAATGGGACCAACACTACCAATGGGTCCAACACCACCAATGGGTCCAACACCACCAATGTGTCCAACACCACCAATGTGTCCAACACCACCAATGTGTCCAACCCCTCCAATGGGACCAATACCACCTACAGTAATTCTCCTTAAATCAACTATATTTATACCTGCATTTAATTCACACATTTCAAGTAACCCCTCCTCTATTTTTTAATTTGATTTAGAGTATGCAAAGATAAGGAAGAAGTTTAGGTTATTACCTAGGAATATCAACATTTTTTATGTTTTATATTTCCTGTTATGAACCACATTTACCACATTTACAATACCCCTCTCTATGTGAGAAGGGCTTTTAAAGTAGATTATCTTTACAAGTCCATATTCGCTCTTGTTCTTAGTCACTTACTTTTTTTCTCGATAAGAGTAGTATTAAGTGTAGTATAAATATGAGTCTGGATATGGTGCATAACCTGGATATCCATATCCACCATATCCATATCCATCATATCCATATCCATCATATCCATAATATCCTCCATAGCCGCCATAAAAAGGTCCTGCAAGCAAAGCTCCAGCAGCAAGACCACCTAAAAAAGGAAATCCAAACCCAAAAGGCCTTCCAAACCCAAAAGGTCTCCCAAACCCAAAAGGCCTTCCAAAACCTCCAAAGTGACCTCCACCACCAAAACCAATACGTCTTCTTAAATCGTTTAAATTTATATCTTCATCTGTGTATATATCATGCATTTTTTGCGATTCCTCCTCTATTCTTTATTGATTTAGAGTATGCAAAGAAAAGGAGGATGTTTAGGTTCATACCTAGGAATATGTACTGGGAAACTTCTACTCTGTAAAAATCTCGTTCCTTTTGAATGTAAGTAAACCTTGATGTTTATGTTCATTGTTTTTCCTCACAATTAATAACTAATTGCTTTAATTTCTGCGTGATCTATTTCCTTAATCATATTACTCGGGAATGAAGGAACTCCTAGGTCAATGCTACTATTATTGCCGGATTGAACAGTAGTGGAGTCGTCAGAGATGCGTATTAATGCACCTGAAAATTTATTATCTTCTGCTGCAACCTGAATATCAGTCGCATCCATATCACCTTTGTTGTGAATAAATCCGGTTACATTAACGCTTCCACCCCAAAAAGTAAATCATAGTGATAAAGAATTTTAATGTAATATTTGGAAATTATATGATTTAAGGTCATGATAAAAAGAGGAACTTATGGATAAAGGAGGAATTTGTGTGTATCGTAATATAATGATTTTCTTTTCCCTGTATTATATAGATTCCTTTATTCTCCAATTTATAAACGTAAAAACCCCCTTTTTTATAACCGGCAGTCTTTTGGTGAGCAATAGCAACTTTAGTTATTTTAATTAGTTATCTTATATATTTTTATACGATTAAAACTGTTCAACGTTTAATGAAGAAACTTGAAGACCTTGGCATGATCCGCCAAGTACCCATGAAGAGAAAAAAGAACAGCCAACGCCATCATTATCAGCCTGTGAAAGATAAAATGTCCGGCAAGGACCCTGTGAAAGGGTCCAAGAAGTGTCCGGCCAATTATTTTAATCTGTTATATTCCTCATCTGTTACTGGTTCCAACCATTCCGGCGTACCTGCAGTAATTGCAATGTGTTCAAACCAGCTGTCTTTTGTAGCACCATGCCAGTGTTTTACACCATCATGGGTGACAATAACATCACCGGCTTTTAAGAATTGAGCAGGTTTTCCTTCTTCTTGATACCAACCTTCGCCACCAGTTACTAATAAAAGTTGAAACCCATTACGATGAATATGCCAGTTATTTCTACATCCTGGTTCAAAGGTTACATTCCCAACACCTACATTTACTTTAGGATCTGCAATTAATGTCTTAAGATAACTTTGTCCGACAAAAAATTGAGCATATGCTTCATTTTTTTCACCCACTGGGAAAATAACGCCATTTTTTACTTCTTCATGTTTTGCCATTTTACTGCCTCCAATAACTTCATTTTTTTATTAACCAACTTGAACAGTTGGTCAAATTATCATTTCATTAATGACTACATCAGATAGTTGCTAAATAGGAAAGGCAATTGCACCAGCAATGCGGTCGGCATATTGCGGATGGTTTCATCCAACACACCTAAACACTTAATATTCTATTTCTTAGACTGTTTTGTTACCAATCAATTAGTTTTCCGCCTCTGAAAAATTTTCCGCTTGGTCCTTCAGATCCAATTGTTGTTAACCATAAGAATGACTCAGCTGCTTGCTTAGGTGTCGTTGGAGCAGATGGTCCACCCATCTCTGAGCTTACCCATCCTGGATCGACAGCGTTTATTTTAATATCACCTTTGACTTCTCCAGCAAGCAATTGTGTCAATCCGTTTAAGGCAAGCTTAGACAACTTATATGCTCCTACTCCTGGATATGACAATTGGCTCATCCCGCCATATTCTGAGGAAACATTAATAATTCTGCCATAGCCTTGTTTTTCCATGAGGGGAATAAAGGAACGGATTACATGGTAAACTCCAAAGAAATTGGTTTCCATTGTTTTCTCCAGAATGGAAGGGTCCATAGCCACTAACTTTTTATCCTCATCCAAATACACGCCTGCATTATTAATCAATACATCTAATCTTCCATATCGCTCATTTACAGTGATCGCGGCCTGAAGAATGCTTTCTTGATTGTTTACATCCATTACCAGAAATGATACGTCTAAATCTGACTTCTTAAGTTTTTTGGCAATTTTATGACCTATTATTGGATCTCGACTTGTCAAGATGACCTTAAAACCTTCCAAAGCCAATTGTTTGACCAGCTCATATCCAATTCCTCGATTACCGCCAGTGACAAGTGCAACTTTTGTATCCTTTGACATTTTCCAATATCCTCCTTTTTCGCCCGCTAATCATAGGCAAGAGTAGATTATTGCACAATCTAGAAAAATGAAGGAATCAGCCCTATTCCCCGAATAGCTTCTGTTAGAATCAAGAATTTCCATTTATCACACGACGTAGTAATGATAATTAGTTACATGACTAAGTATAAGGGTTAGAGTAGACTCTAATTCAAGAGGGAATTTTATAAATAATAATTAATTTTTTTTATTGGCTTATTGTTAACTTTAGATTAAGCCACTTTGTATCGTTGGATGAAGTGGGAGTAGAGAACATGCAGTGGTTTTGGAAATACATTGCTTTATTGGCACAGTGAATATCACAAATAGAGCAACCTATCCTACAAATTAGGTTTGAAGGATAGGTTGCTCTATATTAATTAAAATTCCCAATTTTATCGTTTTTATGAATATCTTCCGTTCCAGCCTCCAAGGCAGTTTTATAATAGTTACATTTAAGATTTATTAGTTTCATAGTCTTGTTCATTTCTTCCAACTGTGCTTCTACAGCAGCTTTACGTTCTAAGAACATGTCATATCTTTGCTGTAAGGTGGAATCCCCATCAGTACACCAATCAATGAAATTTTTAATTTCTTTAATAGGCATCCCGGTGGATTTAAGACATTCAATGATTTTTAAAGCATTAATATCGGATTCTTTAAACAGTCGTGTTCCGTTAGGTGTTCGTTCTACAAAAGGCAAAAGTCCCTCCTTGTCGTAGTAACGTAAGGTATATGTTGTAAGGTTCAATTCTTTTGCAACTTCACTAATAGAATATTTGTTCATTGTTTTCACTCCTATTCTCCTCAAGCATAAATTTCGAGTTAACTCTAAGACGTGAAGCGATTTTATCATGGGTATTGCTGAGTGTCAAAATCACTTTTAAATAATGGAGATATAACTCATAAATGTGTTATTGTCCTATGTTACTAGCTGAATTGTCACCTAAACGAATGAGAAAAAAATATAAAAAAATGACTTGACTTAGAGTTAACTATAAGGAATAACATTGATTTGCAAGAGAAAAGAGGAGGGGTAGTAATGAAGGAATGAGAGCTTTCAAACCTAATTTTCTCCTCTAGTTACAAAGTATTCTCTTGAAAAATATATTTAATTGGAGGGTTTTAAATGGTAACGGCTAAAGCAAGAGCTGTCGACGGTCCTGACAGACATTTTCGAGCAGCAGAAATTAAAAGACGTGATCTAGATTTACATGATGTTTTAATTGAGATTAAATTTGCAGGCATATGTCACTCAGACATCCATGCTGCTCACGGCGAATGGGGTCCCGTTAACTATCCACTTGTACCAGGACACGAGATTGCGGGAATTGTTACCGATGTTGGAGCCGAGGTAACAAAGTATAAAGTCGGTGACCGAGTAGGAGTCGGATGTATGGTTGACTCCTGTGGAAAATGTGAGAACTGCCTTAAAGGGGAAGAACAATACTGCCTTAAAGGACATGTTCCAACTTACGCTGGTGTCGACCAATATGGTGAGCCTACACAAGGTGGTTATTCTACACATATCGTCGTAACCGAGGGCTTTGTTGTAAGAATTCCTGATAACATTGAACTTGACGCCGCTGCACCATTACTTTGCGCAGGCATTACAACCTACTCACCATTAAACCATTGGGGAGCTGGTCCGGGCAAGAAAGTAGCGGTTGTTGGTTTGGGAGGTCTTGGCCATATGGCAGTCAAGATTGCACATGCTATGGGTGCAAATGTGACCGTTCTATCACAAACATTGAATAAAAAAGAGGACGGCTTGCAGTTTGGCGCAGACAACTACTATGCTACTAGCGACCGAGATACATTTGAGAAGCTTGCAGGTTCTTTTGATTTAATCATCAACACAGTAAGTGCAAAGATTGATCTTGATGCGTATTTCTCCTTACTCACCCTTGATGGCACTATGGTGAACGTCGGTGCTCCTGGAGAGCCATTGTCCCTAAACGTGATATCCCTTATCGGTCATCGTCGTTCATTTGCAGGTTCCGCGATTGGAGGCATACGTGAAACTCAGGAAATGTTGGATTTCTGTGCCAAACATAATATTGTTCCTAAGATTGAAGTAATCTCTGCTGATCAAATTGATGAAGCATATGAGCGTGTCTTAGCATCAGATGTAAAGTATCGATTTGTTATTGACACTAGTACAATCTAAGTTGCTAAATTACGATCTAAACTGCCTGCAAGACAGCGAAAGAACAATAATTGCACAGCTATAGGTGGATTATATAAAAAATAGATAATCAATACTCCTTATCAAGCGAACTTTATAGTTAACATGGGGCTAATAATATCCTGAAAATTAACTAGTTCTACATTAGGAAAGTGAAAAAATACACAGTAAGAGGCGTTATTCCACTATTGAAATAGCTGGGTTTTAAGTCATAGGTGTTTGTGGTATCTCTAAAAAATATTGAAGAAAAATGGGTGAAAAAAATGTCAAAGACAGATAACTATATTTTTGATTTAAGTAATAAAGTTACAAGAAAGTCTGTTTCATACAAAAACAGGTTTGGAATCGAAATTGCAGCAGATTTTTACATGCCAAAAGATTTTGATGAGACAAAGAAACACGCAGGGATTATTATAGGCGCGCCTTATGGTGGTGTAAAAGAGCAAGGTTCTGGTATTTATGCTCAAAACATGGCTGAGCGTGGTTTTGTAGCTCTTACATTTGACCCCTCATACAACGGATACAGTGGTGGTGAACCACGACACATTTCTTCTCCAGATTTATTCGTAGAAGATTTCAGTGCAGCCGTTGATTATTTAGGTACACGTCCATTTGTAGATAAGAATCAAATTGGTGCAATAGGTATGTGTGGTAGCGGTGGTTTTGCGATCAGTGCAGCACAGATAGATAGACGCATCAAGGCAATAGCCACGGTCAGCATGTATGATATATCCCGTGTAGCAGCCAACGGCTGGAAGGATTCATTTACTGAAGAAGATCGCAACAGTATACTGGATGCAATAGCTGGGCAACGTTACGTGGATTTTGAGGCAGGCCAGCCAACGCTCGCCCAGCGAGGAGCACCTATTGGATTTGACGAAAATACAGATCCTATTGGTCGCGAGTTTGGCGAGTTCTATTCTACGCCACGTGGGTATCACCCGAACTCAATTACTCAATTTACCGTAACAAGCAGCATGTCATTTATGAATTTCCCTCTGCTTACACACATCAAATCGATTTCGCCGCGCCCGATTTTGTTTATCATAGGCGAGCACGCTCACTCACGATACTTTAGTGAAGATGCGTACGAATTGGCTGAAGAACCAAAAGAGCTGTACATCGTCCCAAATGCAGGACATGTTGATTTGTACGACAAGACAGATTTCATTCCTTTCGACAGGGTGGAATCATTCTTTACCGAGAATTTGAAGTAATAAACATAAACTAACGGGGGCATTGAACCAGATGGATTATGCCCCTGTTTGGTTTTTCCTGGCACTAAAATCAGTTGAATTTACGTATATTTCTTCACAAAGTTAAAGAAGAAAGCCGATCTGCTTATTGGAACCTTGTAATTGCACAATTTAATAATAGCAAATAGTTTCGGACTTCTTAAGATAAGTAATATTAATGGGCAATAACCCGATAAATTGCTGTTATTATTGCAGCTTTCTCATTTAGCAGTATACTCCGTGTCTAACAAAATAGAATGCCAAAGGAGCTGTGTATAAATGGATTATAAGACTTCTAACAATTCTTTTAGAACTGCCTTGTTGTTAGCAATATTTTCAGCACTAGGTCCATTTACCGTTGATATGTATCTCTCATCGCTGCCCCAAATGATGAATGATTTTAATACAACGGCATCTTTCATTCAAGCGAGCTTAACTGCCAGTTTGTTAGGGTTAGGTCTGGGGCAGCTCGTTGCAGGTCCTTTAAGCGATGTTCATGGCAGGCGTAAGCCTTTGCTGATTTCGATGCTGCTCTATTTTATTATTTCTATAGTATGTGCATTTTCGCCAAGCATCGGTATATTTATTGTTTTACGCTTCATTCAAGGATTTGTTGCTTCCGCAGGGCTTGTTATTTCTCGCGCGATTGTTCGTGATCGCTACAGTGGACTAGAAATGGTCAAATTCATGGCACTGTTGACGATGATTAGTAATGTCGCTCCATTGATTTCCCCTACTGCTGGAAGCGCGGTGACTACGTTCACTTCATGGATCGGTGTGTTTATTTTTCTAGGTTTTTTAGGGCTTTTTTTAACAGGCATATCCATATGGGGAATAAAAGAAAGCTTGCCTGTTGAGCAGCGTGTTCCCAGCAATTTTAGGCAAGTATTAAGAAACTACGGTTCCTTGCTTCGAGATCGGAGCTTTATGGGGTATGCGCTTGTCAATGGCATATTGTTCTCTGGTGTGTTCGCCTATGTTGCCGGCACTCCATTTATTTATCAAAATATGTATGGCATATCGCCTCAACTGTTTTCGGTTCTTTTTGCCTTAAATGGGCTTGGGATTATTCTGGGATCACAGCTTGTCAAACGACTGGCAGGGCAGATGGACGAACACCGTATTTTTCGGAATGGACTGCTGTTAGCTTTCATCACTACCACTGCGATCTTGTTTGTCGTGCTAGTTCACGGACCTTTTGTTGCGTTGTTCATTGCAATCTTCTTATTCGCAGCAGCTATTGGAATGATTGGACCGGTTTCATTTACACTGGCAATGAAATCACAAGGGCATATTGCCGGGAGTGCGGCAGCCATATTAGGCTCTCTTCAATTTGCGTTAGGGGCTGTCACTTCCCCTTTAGTAGGTATCGCAGGAGAAAATTCTGCCGTACCCTTCGGAATAACAATTTTTATGACAAGTATTCTGGCTGTTATCTCCTACGTTATCTTGGTGAGAAGGTCATCAACAGCTTCACAATACATGTAACTTTCAAACTTCCATTCTGTTTTATTAGGGGGACAATCAAGAGGAAAAAGGTTTACTTATGTTCCCCTATGCCGTCTGCACATTGAAAAGGGGGATACTTACCAAAGTCTTCTAATACAATCGTTTCACAAAATAAAAAATAGGAGGAAATAGCATGCAATAGGTTACACTGAACAATGGTGTTGAGATGCCGATACTTGGATTTGGGGTTTATCAAATTGATGATCAAGAAGTTTGCGAAGAATCAGTTTATAACGCCCTGATGGAAGGTTACCGCTTGATTGATACTGCTGCTGTTTCCACAAGAAGCGATGAGGGCGTATGGGGATAACCGTACAGCTGAAATAGCCATTTCAGGTGGAAATATAACCGTATCCACGCAGTTTTATAAAGTACCCGCCCAAAACAAAAATATCTTGTTTGGTTTGGAAACAGGGGATGGCCTTTCGTCCGTTGGGAGTGATGATGTACCTCCATATGTCGCAGCTGTATTTACCAAGACATTTGAGGACGGCTCAAGATAATGGGTGGGACTTACAAAAGGAATGTTTATGCGTTCCAAAATTTCAGGAAAAACCAAAGAAGAAAACAAGGAATTTGATAATGAAGAAGTAACAGGGGAATTTATGGAACGTTATGTGGAAGGGGTAAAATCTGAAAAATCTGTTCTGTTCGGAGCGGACAAAAAAGGGGAAATAAACAACCGGGATTCTCTTGCAAAAGGTATTTGGAAAGCCTTATCCTGGAAAACTACCGGGGGTGTAATGGATGAGCGAGAAAAAGAATTACCAAGCAATCGTGGATTTCAAAGACCTTCAGGACAAGGGAAAGATTTATCGTAAAGGGGATGCATTTCCGAAACCAGGAAATAAAAAGGTTGAGGAAGAACGGTTAGAGGAACTATTGTCCTCTGAGAACATGCTGGGTAAACCAGTCATTAAAGAAATCTAAGAGTGGGCTAATGCCTGCTCTTTTTTATTAGAAGGCTCTGTTAAAGGAGTTGTTGATTTCCTTGATGAACTCCCTCAGTTTAATAGATAATGCTCACGAATACTCGCTTATTCGCAGGATTTCAAAC
>NZ_VHIK01000072.1:0-916 GCF_006680105.1 Bacillus sp. B4EP4a | reverse complement strand
CAAAAACTCTCGAATACACCTTAGCTACATTAGGCACAAATTCAACCATTAGCTTTACTGGAAATAATGAAGGAAAAGCCGTTATTAATCGCGGAATACATTCACCTATGTATAAAAGTTATTCAGGAAATGAAACTGTTGTCGATATATCCAATACTAATTTAGTGGTTTTTGCTAATACTCAACCAACAATTATTACTTCTATAACAAATGAAGATTTAAACAATACTTTTCCTAGGGTTGTAACTCTTTATTCATATAATGACAATACAACACTTTCAGCAACCATACCTAATATTACCTTTAAAGTGGCACCTAATATATCAATTGTTAATATACCAGCAAAGGAAAGTATGACATTTCTTGTATACGGCGGCTCAATTAGAGAGCTCTCAAGAAGTTTTCAATTAGCAAATCGCGTCAAAACAATATCTGATAATTCCACAACCGCTAACGTTACCTCTTATGACCAAATTAACTTTAATCAGCCGGAAGTAACCACATTTACAGCACTAACAGGAACATTTACAGATGGTAAAATTATAGACTTAATAGCTTTTAATGATAATACAATAATATCAAGAACAGTCGCTAACTTAAAAGGTGGTGTAGACTTCAATCTCCCAAATAAAGGATTGCTGAGATTAAAGTATACACTTGGAAATTGGTATGAAGTTTAATTATTTTCGTCCAAGAATTAAATCATTACAAAATTTTGTTGTTTTGGCAAACAGTTCTATGACAACACTTGTTTTAAAAAACTACAATCAAAGAAGATACCATCTATCTTGTGTAATACAAAACATCAATATCAAGAAGCATTTTTAAAATCCTAGCAGTATTACTCATTCACAAAAAAACCAGGTCGTCACGATGAGGACCTACCAATGTTACACCCCGTTCAATTTCCCTTGTT
>NZ_VHIK01000071.1:0-3078 GCF_006680105.1 Bacillus sp. B4EP4a | reverse complement strand
CTTGAAGGTTTTCTCGATGCTACCCCCTATTGGGGTAGCGTCAGGAAAATGCGGATTTACAACGCTAAGGAAATGTCACCTATTAAAAAAGCCGATTTCCATCTCAAGGAATCGACTTTTTTAGTTATTCTTATTAAACTAACAACCAGTATAAGCACTATTTTCGATTCTTTACCACTATTTTAAATAATTTTATAATATTCCATGATGAATCCACCTATAAAAAATTTTTTATAAACTAAAGAAAACATGGTAAAAAAATAACCATGTTTTCTTTTTACTCATTTTGCGGTGTCTACTATAAAAGTTATTTATTGATAAATTCTTTGTTAATTTTTTCAGCCTCAGCCATGTATTCTGTTTTAATCCCGCTCTTGACTCCCCACCAATAGAAACCAAGTGCTAAAAATGCGATGACCACCATATCCCAACCAAATGTAAGAATATTTTTTCCGCCGAACTTCTCACTTCCAATATAAGAAATGAAAATCATACAACCTAAGTAAAGAAGCATCCAAACACCTGATAAAAATTGTTTTTTGAATCCATTCCACTTATTTTTAGCTTGATAATAAAAGTAAATAGGTAGTCCAATGGCAATGATGAAAACGACTTCTCCTGTTAATGGCCAACGCGCCCAGTATAAAGTAAGCGATGCGAAAACAAATCCACAAGGTGCAATAATAGAAGCGCCTTTTAAGTGAAATGGACGATTAAAATGAGAAGCTGTACGTCTTAATGTTGTCAATGCAACTGGCCCCATGATGTACGAGATAAGTGTAGCAACTGAAATCACTTCAGCAAGTACGCCCCATCCGCGGAATAAAAATAAAAAGATAAAACATACGCCTAAGTTTAATAACATCGCTGGACGAGGAACACCATAAAGTGGATGTAATGTACCAAAGATATTCGGTAAGTACCCATTTTTCTGCATTCCATAAAGCATACGCGAAGTTGTAGCTGTGTAAGTAGCTCCTGTACCAGACGGTGATACAAACGCATCTACATACAATACAATCGCTAACCAGTTTAGACTAAGAGCAATTGCCAAATCAGCAAAAGGTGAATTGAAATTCAGATGACTCCATCCGTTCACGATCATAGACGGATCAACTGCACCGATAAACACAACTTGTAAAATAACGTATATAAAACCTGCAATTAGAATAGACCCAATAACAGCAATAGGTATAGACTTATTCGGCGACTTCGCTTCTCCTGCCATATTTACGGGACTTTGAAATCCATTAAACGCAAACACGATACCAGAAGTAGCTACTGCTGTTAAAACGCTTGCCCAACCATATGGTGCGATACCTTGAGAACTTGTAAAGTTTTCACCATGAAATCCAGCAAAAAATAAGGATCCTGCCATTACACCTGGAACAATTAATTTAAAAATAGTAATAAATGAATTTGCCTTAGCAAAAAGGTTAACTGTCCAATAGTTGACGAAGAAATAGAACAATAATAGTAAAGAAGCTATGAATAATCCTTTAGTCGTTAAGATATTGTTATCAACTAAAGAATGAGACCAACTGGCCCATTCCCAAGGCCACGTACTCATATATTGTACTGAAGCAATTGCCTCAACTGTAATAGTCGAAGCGATAGATATCCAGTTCGCCCACGCAGCTAAAAATCCAATAAAAGAGCCATGCGAATATTGAGGATACTTAACCATTCCTCCAGCTTCAGGAAACATTGCCCCAAGCTCTGCGTAAGATAATGCAATAAATAAAATTACAACCATACCGATAATCCAAGAAAAAATAGCTGCTGGCCCAGCAATCTGGGCAGCTTTCCACGCTCCGAACAACCAACCAGAGCCAATAATAGAACCAATACCTGTCATAATTAAAGCAAAAGTCCCCATTTTTCTATGCATATTACTCATCTCTACCTACACCTCTTCCTAGGAAAATAAAAAACACTTGATCTATAAATCAAGTGTTTGCCCAGGCGCGCGGCTTATACTCTATATGCTCCCCCATGGTACTCCATGTTGCGCCAGTTACATATAGGAAAATAGTTTTTTTTTTAGTATATAGGATTATTTTAAATTTCACAACACTTGAAAAATATTTATATTTTATTAATATTCCCATTGATTTTTCGTAATTCCCTATCAATATTCTTTTTAATTTGAAAAAATCAGGTGAATTAAAGTTCAAAAACAAACATTCGATTTCCAGAACACATGCTACATCAATATAATCATTTTCTCTTTAAAATTATACTTAAAAATCTTTAAGAGCTTATATGCACAAAATAAACCGTTCATATTTTACAAATTATATCCCAACAACATTTACATAGGAGTAATGAACCAGATAGTTAAAATCTCATGATCCAACAGAGGAAATACTTGGAATAACCCATACCTTTATTGAGCATTTTTCTACAATAACTGTTCTTTTCTTCCTCAAAAAAAAGCCATGCACAAGTTGGGGAAAATATCTGAGGGATGAAGATCTCTCTTTATCTCACTTTGGTTTGTCCAAAATTTATGCACAACTTTAATTAGTGTCTATTATATTTAACTAATGTGAAACACACTCGGCATAGCTAGAGTGATGAACGTAGATTAAATTTCCTTAAACTAGATGATGTCCCTAAATCCTTATAATAAAATAACTCGTATCACTCATCTTTTTATTGAAATGGCACGAGGCTTCTTAACTGGAAATATCATCCTCGGATTTAACATCCAATGGTGTTCGTTTATCATTTTCAGCATGTAATAACTTGCTGCGACCAAGGCTAGGAAACGACCCCGAACCCGAATGAAGATCTACAATAGTCTTCTTGAATTCATTATTATATTTTACCTGTATTCTTACCTTCCAAGAAGGACACATCCTCTCAAAAATCATTGTAAGGACTTAACTAAAATGTGTCCATGAAACTATGCTAACTCCAGATAGTGTACGAGTACACCATGCTTCTTAAACTACCCTGCCCCGTTAGTTCCGTAAAGAAAAAGCTGCCTTAAAGACAGCTCTGATCTAGAGCTAAACCAGCTAATAGGATGTCAATATCTTTCTCTAATATTTTCATTTCCCTTATGATATA
>NZ_VHIK01000070.1:0-1809 GCF_006680105.1 Bacillus sp. B4EP4a | reverse complement strand
GCAGGTTAGCATTCCTGTAGTTCGTTAAATATCAGGTTTGAAAAAAATAGAGCCCCTCAGTAAGATACGAGTATAGAGTCCAATCTAACTCAAAGTCTTAAGGAGGAAGCCTTACTATGAATTTTAAAATGCAAGACAAACAAAATCAACTAATAGAAAGAATTTCCGATACACATCTAATTGTAGGTGTGGATATAGCCCAACAATTACACGTTGCTCGAGCTGTTAACTTCCGTGGAATTGTAGTTGGAGATCCTCTTACATTTGAAAATAATGAAGAGGGGTTCGTAAAACTATTAAGTTGGATTCAAAACTTACAAAAACTAAAAAACTTTGATTCCACAATAGTGGGTATGGAACCTACAGGACATTACTGGATTAACCTATCAAAATGGCTGGATAAACAAAACATTGAGGTAGTTACTGTGAATCCCCACTTAGTAAAAAGGAATAAAGAGAATCGTGACAATACTCAATCGAAGAGTGATAAAAAAGATGCCCTCGTTATTGCGGATATGGTCAAAAACGGCTATTATTCCTTTGTTCGTCCAACATCCGAATCATTTGAGAAACTTAGAGTTCTAATTTCTAACCGTGATGTAATTGTTAAACGTCTCGTGATGTCTATTAATCAAGTAAATCGATGGGTGGATGTGGTCTTTCCTGAACTCAGACAAGTGTTTAAAGATGTAACGTGCAAAGGGGCGATCGCAACCCTTCGTTTATTTCCTACACCGGATGAAATATCTTCACTAGAAACACTAGATGTCATGAGGGGTTGGAAGTCTTTAATGAAACGACAACCAGGACCCAAGAAGGCTCAATTATTAATCAATCTAGCAAAATCTTCTATTGGGACCAGACAAGCTCTCGATGCTTATAAATTCCATTTAGAACAATTATTAGAGGAATATGACCTCGCTGTAAAACAACTCGAAAGAGTTGAACAACAAGTTAAAGAAGTTCTCTACAAAATCCCATTTGCAAAAAAACTACTTATGATTAAAGGAATAAGTGAAATTTCATTAGCTGGGATACTGGGTGAATCAGGAGATCTAAGTGGTTTCTCTCATGGAAACTCTCTATTACGGCATGCGGGATTACATCTAGCTGAAGCAAGTTCAGGCAAATGGAAAGGTCAGATTGTCATTTCAAAGCGTGGAAGGTCAAGACTACGACGATTCCTCTACTTAGCAACTATGAGTCTTGTGATGAATAACCCTGAGTTTAAAGCCGTCCATTCCCATAATGTGAAGGTAAAGAAGATAAAGAAAATGAAATCAATCATGAAACTGATAGGTAAACTAGCAAGGATTTTTGTAGGAATAGCAAGACGAAACGAGTCTTATTGTCCAAATAAAGTTCAAGTATTATCCTCTTTAGCAGCATAGAAATAAAACATTAGTTATATAAAATGTATCATTTTAAATAGTTAACTTTAATTTTGAATGTTGTCTTATTCGTAGGATTTCAAATATGTACGGAGTACCAGGTTTCTTGAACAAAAGGGCACTGTGACCCATCAGGTTAGCATAACTGGCCTCCACCCCTTGGATAGGCATGACGAAGGAATGAGAGGGCAATTGACCCGTTGAGACATGGGAGGGAAAGCCTCCAGGGGCGGCGTGGAGATGTACATTATATGGGAATATATGGAGTGGTAGCTGACTCCTTTATTTAACTATGACTTCACGAAGCCTAACTGATTTGAACTCATTTCATTTACCCGTAAGATTAATTACAAGGGTTATGAAATCCTGCGAATAAGTGAGCATTCGAGAGATATTCGCATCAAACTGAGGGAGTTCA
>NZ_VHIK01000007.1:0-81161 GCF_006680105.1 Bacillus sp. B4EP4a | reverse complement strand
CGCATCTTCTTCTTTGATGTTTTTTCCGCGCTTTCCAATCACCAAGGCTACTTCCCCTTCGAGCTCCACTTGGTTGGATAGCTCGTTTGGAGGAAGGATAATTTTCTCCTTGTCTGCAATAAGCGAAGATAATGGCTTTAAGAAGAGAAATGGTTCTACAAGGTTTGCCTCTCCCCCTGTTTCCTTTGCATGCCCTGCATATGTCCAGCCGAAATTAACAACTTTCGAAGGTTTTACAGGTTCCAGAATTTTTACGTCACTATATTTCAGCTCTACCCCGTCATACTTTATTTCCTTGTTGACAAGTTCAGCAAAACTGCTAGACAGTTGTAATATCATCTCATCCTCAACAATACCGTAATGTATATTGCCCTGTTGATTCTGATAGCGAACTATTTTTTGTGTTTTTTGTAGCACATGCATTATGAAAAAACTCCTTTGATGATAAAGATTACCTCAGATAAAATAAAATCCGGTTCTCCTATACTATAACATGCCTGTTCTTTTACGTGAAAAAAGAGCTCTCGTCGCAACTCCATCTTCTACTAAACCGACCTTTAGTTCAATAAGATTAAATTATTGAACTATGTATTTTATGGAACCTACAATTTATTTATAATTTTATCTGTGTATTGCCTTATATAGGCTGCAATAAATTTTCCGATTGGTAGCCCTAGTAATACATTCCCCATGAAATGTTCACTTAATTTCATTTATACAATTACAACTAATACACCCTATTACATTCAAAATCTTGGTGCTTATTGATTATCTCAAAATATGAAAACTTTTGTACTGGTAATTCGTCCCTTATCCAGCTAACCTGTCTCGTTAGTGCCATAAGAAAAAGGCTGCCTCAGCAACCTTCCTTGTTTGAAGTAAACTCTGATCATTCGCCCCTGATATGAGAGCATAAAAGTATTCGTGCTTTTATGTATCTGTACTTATTTCTTCCCATTCTTGATCCATATAATTTACTAGCCAATTAAGAGTGTAGTGTCTTTCATATACAACGCCTTCATTTAGAGATGATGGAACTTCCAAATGATTTATTTGAGCTTCTCGTACCGCCCAATGTGCTCTATAAATAAAATCAAGGCTATCTAATATATCACTGGTTGGTTTTATAGAGGATTTATCAAGCAACTCTTGTTTAGAATGAAGAAAAACCGTCTCAAAAACATATTCAGCATTACACGTATCGGCTGGAACATCTATATCGGATATTAGATTTACAGACCAAAGCAGAAGCCAAATACATTCCAGCTTCCAAGAGTACTGGATCAGCTCGTTCTGATTCAGATGTTCTTTCATTAAAAACTTTTTTTCTTCTTCTGTGAATAATTCATTTGCATTATACCTTTCAATAAATTCCTCAATTTTTTCTAGCGGAGCCTCCATCGCTTTTGCTGAGACTATCGCTAATGGAATAATTCTGTTAATGATCTCTTCCTTTGTTCTAAGAGAAACTTCTTCTTCATTTTCCGTTAAGGGTAAATGTTTATTTATTGGTACCTTTAGGGTCTTTAATATTTTTTCGGATCTTTTTTTTCTATTTTTCAAACTTCTCATTCCGCACCTCACTATTAGAAAAACTTTCCACACACCATCTTTTATTATACCATTAATCTCAACTTTCCTGAGACTTTAGTTGCATAAAAAAAGGGCTGCCTTATGACAGCCCATTTTTAAAGCTAACGCACCCGCTAGTTTTGAGAAGGAATAATTCTTCTAGACCTCCCCTTAGGAAATCCACTTCTATTACCCTATTTTAAAAAAAGTGCCAACTTCCCTTAAAGGAATCAGCACTTCGTTTATTCACTATCCGTTATCGTGCAGCTTTAGGCGGTTGGCACACGTCACATTTACGTTGTTTATTATTTTTAAACTTCGTAAACGTTTTTTCAAAATTGCTACCACATGTACATTTAAATAGTAACTTTTGAGAAAAACCGTGGTATTCCGTCGATAGCAACTTACTTTCCGAATTGTTCTCAACAAATTCTTTAATTTTGCCAATTGTCCATTGTTTATTCAATCTCTTACACCTCCATATTTTATCGCTATGCGGAGGCTTTACTTGGCATCCGTCCAAAAACAGTAATTATCGTAAGTTATTCATTATAACATGCGCTGGCACTCAATAATACAGATCGATGTATCTTCTTAAACTAACCTTCCCCATTTGTTGCAAAAAGAAAAAGCTACCTTAAGGACAGCGCTGATCTTCACCTAACGCACCTTATTGCCTTATTGCTTTTGTCATTTAATTTTTATAAAACTGTTTTCAATTCAACTAAGCTGTTAATGATGATATCTGCTTGTGCAAGCTCATTTTCTTGAGCAAAATCAAAATTACACCCTATAGCAACTAAACTATTATCTTTTGCTGCTCTAATATCTGATAATCGATCACCAATTACAGCACCTTTTTCAACATTATATTTGTTCACTATTGTATGTACTAAATCTGACTTATTTTGAGATTGTATTTGTTGTATACTAAATGTTTCCGTAACCCAATTATCTAAATGATAATATTTTACGATTGCATTTAAATATTCTATTTGCCCATTGCTTGCTATGTATATTGCACAATCATTATCTTTTAAATGGCCAAAAACTTCCTTTACATCCGGATATAAAGCACCATTACCTACATTAATATTAGTAATTAATTTCTCGTGGAATAATTCATTTGCTTGTTGTCTGATTTCGCTCGAATGTTCAGGTAATAAGGTTTCCCATACAACTGGTAAAGGTACTCCCATAATTTCTCGGTATTTTTCAATGGGCGTTTTATGCTCCCACAAACTCAAATTTCTCAAATGATCAAATGTTTCTTGAAGGGATATTTCTAAAATTTTATCTGTTTGAAATAATGTACCATCCATATCAAAAATCAATGATTGTGACATTTTCTTCCCCCTTTGCAAAAATGAAATTTAAGCAAGAACATATTAACTTGCAATATTCCGTTTTCCACACAATAACCTGCTCTGTTAAATGAGCTGCCAAGGCAACTCCTTATTGAAGCAAAGTGCCCGTTAGCTTAAAACTTTATCTAAATAAACGGTTTCCAATTAGGGTCTTTTATATCCTTCTTATTTGGCTTTCTTACAAAATCAATACATCCTTCTTCACATGCCCCAAACTTAACAAAGTTTTTTTGTGCTTGCCATAATGAAACTTCATTTGCCCCGCCTTCGTAATCAGGGTCTCGAAATTGAACACCATCATCTTCCCAAAAGCATATTTTGCAAATTGCATATGTATCGGTCGGTTCTTCATCTAATGTTTTATATCCACAGCAGGGACAAGTATATTTCATACAATCACCTCTTAGTTGTTTGTTATTCTTTTTTATAGTTAAACATAATTCTTCAACTATCCTGCCCCATTAGTTCCCTAAAAAAAAGGTTGCCGCAGCAACCCTTTGTTTAACTATCAGCCTTTTAGTTTAAAAATTGTTCAAGAAGAACATCAGAACGTTTTCTTTTGATAAAAGCATCATTTTCTGTTCTGCTCCATTTGCTTTTTGCTTCTTCCGTTCGGTTCTTTAAACTAGACTTAAAACCCACAAGTGCAAGTGAAGCAATGATTGATTTGGTCTGCTAATTTGGTAGTATATTAAGACTCTCTTTTAAAAGTCCTTTGACTTACCTTTCTTTTGTTTGGATAGGGCAGATAGGATGGATGGTTCGCCTTGATTTCCTAAAAATTTCTTAGTCAGACTTAACTTAAGAACAATTTTGTAAACGATCGTGGCTGAAACGATACTGATGATGGCTCCGACAAGAACATCTGCTGGATAATGGACACCTACCCAAATTCGCGAAATACCTACAAGTACAGCCAAAATCACCCATAAAATCCCCCAACCCCTTTTGAACAACCAGAAGGTTATACAAAATGAAAAGAATATGATCGTATGGTCGCTTGGAAAGGAATTATTGACTGCTTTTTCAACTAACCTATTAACGTTTGGCAACTCAGCAAATGGTTGATTATTCGAGTGGAATTGCCCTGCTATTTTTGCCAATAGTTCCGAGATAACTAATGTAATAAATGCACAGATTACCATGATTCTATTTTTATTTCTTCGAGAAAACAAAAACATCAGGACCGCCAATACTAAGAAAAAAATCATGTATTCAGCGATGAATACAAAGAAAGGATTTAAATCCGTGTATTGTTTACCTAGATTATTAATCATTCTAAACAATGTACTATTCATTTCGGACAAAGCCATTGAAAAATTCCTCCTGATTGTATTATCACTTTAATTATTAAGTTCCATTATGTAAATAAGATGAACTTCAATTAAACCTATAGAAAAAGGCTGCCTCAGCAACCTTTCTTATTGAAGTAAAGCACACGTTTAGTTTAAGATGGATATTTTCATGTATCCAATCATTATGCGAGGCCATTTTTTTAACATCTTACATATTTGCGTTTAAAACCAAGCCTTCCTTTATCGACTTCTTTTTGAATACTTTCGTAAGCATTTAGAAAACTGCTTTTTTTCTTGTCCCGTTTGACTTCTACTATTCCTATTGCCTTTGCAGTCTCGACTGCCTTTTCATGGAGTGGCAAATATGAAATCCCCACGGTGTATAGAAAATTATTCATAGCGGATTTCGTTCGTTCTGGCGAATCGTGAATCGTATTTTTCACAATATCAAGCATATTGGAAATCTTGCTTTCTGAAAATTCAACGTCAAGCCGATTCCCTAAAAGCCAGCAGTAGCAACTCCAGCCCGCTGACATTCTCAGCTCTTCACCGCTTGCGATCCATTTATCAGCAACTTCTTGTGCAATATCCGACTCTGCTAAAGTTACGGCCACTACAAAATCGGACAGCATATAAAAATACGCAGCATCGATCCAACGATCATAATCCGACTCAGTCATGGCTTTTGGATCTGCAATAATGCCTGCAAAGTACATTGCATCGTAGTTCCCCGTGGAATAAAGCTCTTCAGCTAAACGGTGACTTATTTTTATTTTCTTTGCAATTGGTTTCATAGCGCCTGTAGCCACGCCAAAAAGCGGCTCATGCGCACCATTGGATATGTACATTTTTTTAGTTCGTTCCTTGCCAAGGGCTTCAAGTTCCTGCATAACCATCTCTAAATTCATCGCTTAGCACTTCCTTCTTTTCGGAGTTTTCCCCCTAATATTTTGCCCATCAAATATATCACCATTATCCTATACTATAACAAACTACCATTTGTCAGCAAAACTACCGTCTAAGTACATGAGTGTTACGCAGGTTTAAATCGGTCATCATTTAGGCCTCTTTTCTAATTATGTAATATTACCATCTAATAACCTTCCAGTTTAAGTACAATTCTTCACGATGCCTGTTCTATCTTCAAAAGCGATAATCATCACTTCCTGGCTACAGGAAAGCACGACCACTGTAAGGATGTTTAAAAAATTGGCATTGCACAATAATATAAGCAACGTATGTCTGTCTTTATTCCACCAAAGGAGGAGTATCCATTTGAAGATTTCTTCAATATCATTCAAAGAACCTCCAGTTTCCCACGAATTCCCTCCCCTCTATGAAGGTTTAGGGCTGCCTGAGGTATCTTCATTCATTCAGCAACGATTTGAATTTGCATATACCTTGGGGGAAGTGGAAAGAATCGGGCTTGGCAGCATTCGCTTTTATAAACGGCTGGGGGATTTCGAAGTACATATATCTGATAAGTTGCCAGGAGTAGGACCAATAAAGCTTCGGGTATTAAAGGGCTTGTTACTGGAGGAAGCCAAAACAGCTTTTATCGAAAATATTGAATCCGAACCAGAAAAACGGAAGGTGTACTACGCCGAATTTCGTCGCACTGGGAAAGACGCTGAATAAATGTGCTGTTCCACAAACTGGCGTCTGTTTGTGGAAGATTATTGTTGTCTTGTTGAATTTGTTTTAATAAAAGAGTTCATAATTAACTAGTTACTGTTTTAAATTAGGCTGTATTAAAAGTAAATGTTGATAATTGAAACCTCCCTGATTCCCTTATATAATTAATATAGGAACAAGTATTCGGGGAGGTTATAAGGATGGACAAGGCGTTTAGCAATTAATTAAATCACATTGATAAATTAACCCTTACAAAAAAAAACAAGTCTATCAATGGGTAAAACGTTATGTTGATCCTTCTTCCTCTGTCGGTGGACGTTTAATCAATGAAATGAGGGAGACTCGCTTTGTAACAGATGCTTGGAGAGCCTATAAAACGTATGCAAAAGAAAAAGGCATTGAGCATTACAGAATTAAATCAAACGATGGTAAACACGTTATTAAGGGCTTATATCATATTCAAAACGTTAATGGTCTCCATTCCCGATTGAAACAATTCATAAACCGATTTAAAGGTGTCGCAACGAAGTACCTTGATAACTACCTAGCCTGGTTTTTGTTTGTCGATAGCCGCAGTAACGAAAACACAAAGCACAATATTAAAGATTTTCAATTATCATCATTTGTCTTTGAAATGACAGATACTTACGATAGTTTACGCTTATCAAAATTCGCTGTATAGTGCTGATTTAACAATCGTGACAGGAATTTGCAATAAGTTTGTTGAATAATTCTGCAATGAGCACTTGATCTCAAGGAGGTATGAGATATGAAGATCAATAGAATAGATCATGTGAGTATAAACGTAAATGATCTTTCAGAGGCTAAAGCGTTTTTTCTTGATTTAGGACTTGAAGTGCAAGCGGAATGGGAATTGGATGGAGAACAGTTGGACCGAATAGTTGGGCTTAATGATGTTAAAACGGCATGTGTAGGATTGGGGATGCCAGATGGTCAGGCATGGATAGAGCTAGTCAAATTTTATACGCCGTCAGATGAAAAAGATATTCAGCAACCTTTTGCAAATACGCTGGGTATCCGACATATTTGCTTTGCTGTTGAAGATATTGAAGCTATTGTTGCAAAATTGAAAAAGAAGGGCACGGAAATCTTTAGTGAAATACAGCAATATGAAGAAAGTTATAAGTTATGCTACGTTCGTGGTCCAGAGGGAATTATTTTAGAGTTGGCGGAGAAAATCAAATAAACAGACGATATGCTGACATATATATAGAAGCACTTTCGCTTAACTAAACACACTGATATTTCAGACTGGATGGCTGTCTTTTTTATGGGCAGTCGTTCTTTCCTCTTGTTGGACAAACGGGGGCATTAGCTAAAAAAAAAAATGGGGAGCCTTGACAAATGAAGGTTCCCCTAATTTATTATATAAAAAATCAACATTTAAATTTAACAGAGCCTTAAATTAAAAAAGGCTGCCGCAGCAACCTCCAATCCGTTTTATTTATCATTATCTAAATCATCATCAAGAAAAGACCTTTTATCTGCTTTAACTCCATACTTTTTTTCAAGAAATTGACCAATAATTGAACTATTAATTCCTTTTCTTACTGCTGTTTCAATAACTATATAGAGAATGAATAACCCAACAACAAAAAATATAATATCCTTCACTAAAAATCCCCCAAACAACGCGCCATTATTTTCCTTTACTTTACCATACAATCCACAATTCCTTGTTGAAGTACCCGTTTGTTGCATAAAAAAAGGAGCTGCCGATCAGCTCCTTGAAATGAAATAATAGTCCGCCTCCAGACAGCCTAACCGGTATAAACACTTTCACATGTTCCAGGTTTGGGTTCATAATAACAATGATTTTTAAATTGACCAGCAAAAGGTTGGTCGTACCATGTTGGCGGGCATGGAGCATATGGATTAAAATACCAAAGGGCATATTTCCCTGGGTGTTCTCTCCAATAATCCAAATTCTGTTTTGCTAATCTTTTTTCAGCAGATCTTGCTCTTTGATAAAATACATTACCTTTTTGAACTGCTTCAAAAGAATAATTTCCTCCTTGTACTTGATAAATGACCTGTGGAATTGTTCTTAAATCTATAAAGTCTATACAATTCGCTTTAAGACGATTAACAATTACATTTCCAACATATAACATCCCTTGTTTTCCTTCACCTTCGGCCTCTGCTCTCATCATCCTTGCCATTAAGTCGACGTCTGAGCTCCGGTAACTTACTCTTGCCATTTTTTCACCCCAAAAATATCGTATGAAAAAAAGCCAGCATTAATGCCATGGTTCATAAAATAAGAATGCTTAGCTTTTTATAGTTTTCCGTTTTTAAGCAAGACGAAAACTTAAGAACAGCTTAATCACACAAAAATTGTACCGGCGGAGTAAATCAATAACAAACACATAATTAACCGAAATGGCTTGTCATGTTTAGCGAAAAAATCTTTGAACAGCGAGCCGAATCCTGACCACAGAAGCAATGCCATCCATCCCAGAAAAATAGTTATCGCTAAATAGATAACAATGAATTTAAGCGACTCATTAAACGGCAAAATAAACGCACTCAACACGGTTAAATAAAACAATATGCTTTTGACATTGATAATTTGAAGAATGAAACCAGATAAAAAAGAAGACTGCACATCTCTGGATTCCTTCTTTGAACCTTTGGGCATGCCAATCTGCCAAGCTAAGTAAAGCAGATACGCTGCACCGGCTATTTTAAAATATGGCTCTACAATAGGGATCCAATTGTAGAGGCTTGCTGTAAATACTCCGCTCATGATCCCTAATGCTGCAAATCCTGCCAAGATGCCGCCAGTGAACCGCCAAGACCCCAAAAAGCCAAATCTCCTTGCTTCATTCATCAATAAGATGTTACTTGGACCAGGCGTAATCGATGTGATAATCACATACGATAGAAATGCTATTATACTCATAATCTCACCTTCATTTACTATTTCCTAACGAACAGTCTTTATTGTAAGATGTCTATATCTATAAATAAAATTGAAATTAAAAAATTCATTATCATTTTTTTCGATACATCATCCAACTTAAGGAGAAACGATATGGAAATTAGACACCTTATAACGTTTCAGACGATTGTAGAAATAGGAAGTTATACAAGGGCTGCTTCGAAGTTGGGATATACTCAATCCACGATAACTTCACATATACAAGCGCTTGAGCATGAGATTGGGGGGGAACTTTTCACTTATGCAAATAGAAATTTGCAGCTTACTGCCCTAGGCAGAGACTTGATGCCTTTAGCGGAAGATTTACTTTCCACCCACGAACAGATCAAGAATATGCACTGCACCAACGAAGTTAAGGGTATTTTAAAAGTGGCGGCACCAGAGTCTTTAACAATCTCCAGGTTAGGTCCAATAATAAGGGATTATTCCTTGAAATATCCTGATGTCAAAATCATATTAACCAACGGTACATGTGGCCAAAACCAAATCGACTTAATAAGCGGGCGGGTAGATGTCGCTTTAATGGTTTATCCGGAAATAAATCCTGAAAAATGCATTCATTATTCCTTGATTGAGGAAAGAATAGTTCTTGTGTGCAGTCCTGATGGTCCTGATTCTTTTGATGAATATAAAAAAGGCGGCACCAACACCAACCATTTTTTCATCACAAATGAAGAAGGCTGCAGTTATCGGACCATGTTTGAAAGGTATCTATTAAAGCATGAAATGGATAACTTTCAAACCATGGAGTTATGGAGTATAGAAGCGATCAAACAGATTGTCATGAGCGGACTTGGGTTTTCTGTTTTGCCTTATATTACAGTGAAAGAAGAAGTAGAGAGCGGCAAGCTTAAAATCCTTGGTCATTCTGAAAATCTCGATCCCATTTATTCCTATATGCTGATAAAAAAGAAAAAATGGCTTTCTCCAGCAGTAGAGGCTTTTGTTGAAGTTGTTTTAAACTCGTTTAGTAACACCGAGAAAATGAATGTCTTAATTAAATAAAATCATGGTCATATATGCTAGCCAGAGAAAGATTTTTTGGGCGGACAAGGTTGCCGAAGGAATCCACATGACAAACATTCTCCCTTTAAATGGACAGTAAAAAAGAGAACTTGATGTTCTCTATAGTCTATTTGAGGGATTTTTTATGACCAAAAAGGGGCAAACCTTCTATTAATACCTTTTAGGTATCATTTTCATGCATATTAACAATTAGAAGTTATGAGTGAAGGAGCATAGTATTAAAGAGAAATAAAAAACAAGTGAGGTAATTTAATGGATTGGCATCAAATCAATTATTTTCAAAAAGTTGCAAGTGTCCAACATATCACTCGTGCAGCAGAACAATTATCCATATCCCAGCCTGCGCTTAGTCGGTCCATTTCAAAGCTTGAAGACGAATTAGGTGTACAGCTTTTTGATAGAAAAGGCAGGAATATATATTTGAATCGATATGGAAAGATGTTCTTAAACCGTGTTGAGCAATCAATTAAACAAATTGAAATTGGAAACAGGAAATATGGGATGAAATTCACCCCGAACATGGCACGATTTCCTTGTCCTTTTTGCCTTCTCTTGGGATACATGTGGTTCCCGACATAATAAGTTCATTTCAAAAAATACATCCCAATATCAAGTTTCAATTAACTCAAGCCTCGAATCGGCAAATTATAGAGCAATTAAAATCAAGAAAGGTCGATCTGGCTCTTACCTCACTGCTCCATGAGGATAAAGAGGTGAACTGTCAGCCACTCTTAACCGAAGAGTTATTTTTGGCCGTATCTTTCGATCATCACTTAGCATCTTGGAATGCTCTTGACTTAAATATGGTTAAAGATGAACCATTCATCTCTTTTAAAAATGATAATGTACTTCAGACCATTATTAATGATTTATGCAAAAAAGCCGGCTTTTCGCCGGATGTTGTGTTTGAAGGCGATGATATTGGGACGGTATCCGGGTTAGTCGGTGCAAAATTAGGCGTTTCTTTAATACCTGAATTACATGTTTTGGACAGAAGCAAAGTGAAGCTTATACGTATCAGCAACCCAGTCTGCAAAAGGGAAATTGGAATGGCTTGGTTACAAGACGCCTACTTGTCGCCTGTTGTTGGGAGATTCATTCAGTATATAAATTGCTTTTTCAAAAACGATTAAAGGGGCAGCCATAAAAAATGACTTACATGAAGCGTGGAACAAAGGAATTTAAAAAGGTAAACTTTGCTTTATTTGCAGGTGGATTCTGTACCTTTGCCATACTTTGGGGAACACAGCCCCTCCTTCCTGAAATCGCAAAGGAATTTCAAATATCACCGGCGGTTTCAAGTTTGAGTCAAACATCCACAACGATTGCATTGGCCATTAGCCTATTGATCGCTGGTACATTATCAGAGATTTATGGGCGGAAGCGAGTTATGACCATATCTTTGGTAGCATCATCCATGCTTGCCGTATTAACAGGGTTCATGCCGAATCTTGATTTGCTGATTACTTGCAGAATATTACTGGGCATAACGTTAGCAGGGCTTCCAGCGGTGGCGATGGCATATTTAGGAGAAGAAATCGACCCTAAAAGTTTAGGAATGGCCATTGGTTTATATATAAGCGGAAATTCATTTGGAGGAATGGCAGGGCGGATTATTAGCGGGATATTGACTGATTATTTTGGTTGGCGCACCGCATTAACCGGGATTGGCATCGTTAGTTTGGCTGCGACTTTTATTTTTTGGTCATTCCTCCCTCAATCAACCAATTTTAAAGTGCAAACCTTTAAAGTAAAACAATTTGGAATTGGCTTGTTCAGCCATTTTAAAACACCCGGTCTCATTCATCTTTTTCTGATTGGTTTTTTATTGTCCGCTGGCTTTGTTTCTTTATATAACTACATTGGGTTTCAGCTCATTAACCCGCCCTATTCACTTAGTCAAACCTTAGTTGGATTTATCTTCATCGTCTATATTGTTGGTACATTCAGTTCAACATGGATGGGAATGTTAGCAGATCAATACGGTAAAAACAGGATGTTACAGTTATCCATCATTATTTTATTGTTGGGGGTTTGCATCACATTGAACCTCAATCTATGGATAAAAATTTTTGGAATTGCACTCTTTACTTTCGGTTTTTTCGCCAGCCATTCTATAGCTAGCAGCTGGGTAGGGAGATTGGCCGCTCAAAATAAAGCTCAAGCAGCCTCATTATATTTATTTTCCTATTATTTTGGGGGAAGTATTGTAGGAACGGCAAGCGGTACATTTTATAGTAATTTTGGGTGGATTGGCATTGTCATCATGATCGCTGTTCTTTCAACAATTTCTCTCTTGATTTCAATTCGTTTAGGAACGATATCTTCACGAACAATAAAGTTTTTGAAAGTTCAATAAAGCAATTTAAAGAATGTAATAGTTACTCCCAACAATGAGAAGATTTTTGTTGGGAGTTTTTTTGTATACATAAAATTTTTCAATTGACTTTTTGAAAAAAATGAAATAAAATTCAAAGTACTTCATTTAAACTACTCTAATTAGAGTAGTTTAAATGAAGTAATATACTATTAAATCAAAAGGATGGATTCAACATATGAAATTTACTGCATTCATAAAAACAAGAGGTGCATCTGCGGCAATCTTTATGGGGATATTCTATGCAATTGCCATGCTAGGCATCTTTTTGCCTGGGTATACAGCCATTCCAGGAAATGTCGATAAATTACCTATCGCCATCATCAATGATGATGCCGGGGAAAATGGTGCGATGATTGCCGATCAGTTAAAAGAAAATTTACCCTTTAAAGAAATCAAGACGGATATAACCAATAAACAAGCCTTAAAAGATTTAGAGAAAAATGACTTAGCATTAGTCGTACACATCCCGAAAACCTTCTCTGCGAATATGCAAAAAGGTGAAGCGTCATCAAGCATTGACTTTACAATCAATGAGGCAGGGGCAACAGCCGTTTCTTCTACCATGAATTCTGTCGTAACTGAAATTAACAATCAGTTAAGCACACAATTCTCACAACAAACGGCCAAAGGCGTATTGATGAACTTTAATGTACCTGAAAAGCAAGCCGCTGAATTAGCGGAAAAGATTGAGAAATCCTATGTAGGAAATGTGGTTACAATCAATGAAATACCAGATGGCATGAATAACAATATGCTGCCTATGTTCTTGACAATGGCCGGTTATGTCGGGGCGATGATCGGGGCGATGCAAATAGTGGGTGCATTTAGAGCCAGCCGTGGAAAAGCTAGTAAAACACGTTTATTCATTTATGTGCAATTAACTGCGTTATTGATTGCAGTGGTTTCATCACTCATCGCTATAGGTGTAGCGTATTTAATTGACAAGCCAAGCGGTGACCTATTCTTCGGTATAGTAGGTCAACAAATTTTAAACTATATGGTATGTTTTAATTTCACCGCGATTTTAATCTTCTTATTGGGTGAAGGCGGCATGATTTTAAACTTACCGATCTTATTAATGCAAACAATCGCAAATGGTGCCACCATCTCACGTGATATGATGCATTTACCATATGAATGGATGAGCCACATTTCCCCGATGTATTACTCGGTGCAAGCGTACTTTGCAAACCTATATGGAAGCATCAGTCCAAGTCCGTATATTTGGTCAATGGCTGCGGTTGGCGCCGTTGCGATGGTAATTAACATGGCTATTGTCGCGTTTATACAAAAACCGATGCCAGGACAGGTTTCTGAAACAGAAGTTGAAAAGAAAGCGGCTGAAATCACAGCTTAAGTTTTGCTACAATAAGGAGATAATACTTCTTAAAGGAGCGTAGAAAATGTCCATCCAAATTTTTATATTGAGCAAGCTGATGGAGGATAAAAACTATCCTTATAAATTAAAAAAACAGCTTTCAGAACCCATTCCATTGGATCGCCTAGGCGGGTTAACTGAAAGTAAACTGTACTACCATTTCGAATCATTGGTAAAACAAGGTTTAGTCGAACCAGTTGAAGTGATAAAAGAAGAACATCGGCCTGATAAACAAGTATTTGCGATTACGGATAAGGGTCGCGAAGAACTCCCCAAAAAAATCTATAAATTATTTGAAAGTGCGGATGAAATCAAGGATATGATTGTTTGTTTAGCCAACATCAAATATGTAGATCGGGACAAAGTAGTAGATATATTAGAAAAAAAAGTAAAGTCCATCAAGGCTATTTGGGAGCAGCTTGGGAATTTCGAGCCAGAACCTAAAGGCAACGAGAATATTCGTGAATTTTTGGCTGGTTATTTTTCGACCAGAACAGATCACACAATATATTGGTTTGAAGAGTTAATCAAAAGGATCAAGTCAAAGGAATTGTAAGTTTACTTTTGGCAGGCGTTTCAAACTTAGATTAAAACAAGATTTACGTTTAGATAGCGGTACTACGCCGAATGTAGCGAAATTAGCCCAATCGCATAACCAAAAATAAAAGCTATGTGAAAACACATAGCTTTTATTATTCATTTTTTCCAGTTTGTAGACAAAAGGAGTTTCATCTGAATTTTAAAACAAAGTTGATTGGAACGTAAGGTACGAGACTCCTGCGGGAAATGCGTGTCCAGGGGAGACCCCGCAGGCGCCATAGGCGCCGAGGAGGCTCCCGGACCACCCGCGGAAAGCGAGTGCCTGGAGTGGAAATCAACGACAATCATTGTATAAACCCTTACATACTTAATCGGAATGAGCAAGTAAAGTATGCCAATTTGATAGTTCTTAGAGTATGAGCTGTATTAACGTATCATCCGCTCAGTCCATACCAAAAATTTTCCCATATATTCTGAATTCTTGGTTCCATGTTCTCTTTTCCATAATAAGAAAATTCCATGAATACCCCATCAATCAAACAGAGATAGGACATGATTAAGTTCTCGATTTTCACTTGGCGTATTTCTTTTTTGTCAATTCCCTCTAAAAAGATATCATGTAAGAGAGAAGAAAATGATTTTTCAGATCTAAGGAATTTATCATTTAATATGTGCTTCAAATGTTCCGGCGGAAAGATCATCGCTCTCTTTAAAAAAGTTGCTTTATCTTCATGGTTTTTATAATAGTTACAAGTATCAAGAAGGATGTGCTTTAACTTTTCTTCAGAAGAGAGTGTATTTATTTCTTCGACAAATTGTTCGACCTGATGTATATGCTCTTCGAGAATTTCTTCAAAAAGACACAAGAAAAGGTCATCCTTACTCTTGAAATGGTTATAGATTGAGGGTTTTTGTATACCTACCCTCTTGGCAATTTCTGATAAAGCGGTTCCCTCGTATCCGTACTTAGTAAAAAGAGTTAAGGAAATGTTTTTAATTTCATTTTTTGTCATAATGAGCCCCCAAACTATCTAACGTTAGTTAATATCATTATAAACTCATTTCCTTTTTTAAACTAAATATTTGATACCTCTGTTTCTCTAAAAGATAAGAGAATTAGAATATGCTGGATAAAGAGGATTCTTCGCTTTTATACACAACTTTCCCATCGTTTATTGTAAGTTCCACTTTCGTTTTGAGCACTTCATTTTCAGGAATATCAAAAATATTTCTATCTAAAACCACAAGATCAGCAAGTTTTCCCGCTTCTATTGTACCTAGCTCGTGCTCTCTAAAACATCCATAGGCTGAGCCATATGTATATGCTTGCAATGCCTCTGCCAAAGTAAGCTTTTGTTCACGATGCCATGTGCTTTTTGGATCTCCACTACTATCAACTCTTGTAATTGCCGTATATATTTGGCGCATTGGATTTAATGAGATAGAAACCGGAAAATCTGTTCCTAAAGCTAAGGATGCACCTGAATTTAATAGCGACTTCGTCAGGAAAACATTTTTTTCCCTTTCAGGACCTATAATTGAAGAATATACCTCTCTTGATGAAGCAGCCATGTGATCAGGTTGCATGGAGGCAATGACTCCTAGTTTTGAAAAACGTTCAATGTCATCCGGATCGATTACTTCAATATGTTCGATTGTATGCCTTGAGTCACTTTTTCCATTTTTACGTACAGCTTCTTCAAAAGCGTCTAAAGCTAAACGAATTGCCCCATCTCCAATAGCGTGAAACCTGATTCTGAATCCAAGTTCATCTGCTTTAACAACTCGATCAATCAATACTTCTGGATCTAGAGCTGGATGACCACAGATATCCAATTGATCGGAGTAAGGTTTGAGGAAGTAAGCTGTATGACCTGTGACTGTTCCATCAACAAACTGCTTTAATCCTGAGAATTGAAGTTTCTTTGATTCATATTTATTTCTCAGTATTTGAGCTTTCTCCAAATTGCCATCCAATTCAGGAGTGATATGAAATCTAGTCGTTAATTCTCCTTGCTTATCCAATTTTTCATAAAGGTCATAGTCTTGAATGAAGTCATCTATCGGCGCATACAAATCGTTTACAGAAGTTATTCCATATTGGGATAACAATTGTAAAAACTTTTTTAAAATCGTTTCTTTTTTATTTTGTGTTAACCGTAATGCCTCTTTTAAAACGATTTGTTGAGCATCTTCATAGAAAATTCCCGTAAGTAAACCATCTTTATCTCTTTCATACCGACCAAAATCCGGATCACGTATATCCTCAGTAACTCCTGCTAAATCCATGGCTTTACTGTTTACCCATGTATAATGACCTTCAGCATGAAAAAGAACGACAGGACGATCTGGAATAACAGCGTCGAGTATTTTATAATGGGGCTCTTGTTTATCATGCCAATAACCTGCGTCCCATTGCATACCTATAATCCATTCATCCTCAGAACAACCTTTAGAAAATTCCAGTACTTTTGCAGCTGCATCTTGGGCTGACCTGGCATCAAACAAATTAATGCTATTTAAACTTAGTGCACTAAACATAATGTGCAGATGAAAATCATGAAATCCAGGCATAATTAATTGATTTCCATAGTTAAATACTTTTGTCGTACTTCCTATGAAAGGTTCAATCTCCGCTTTTGATCCTACACTCATGATTTTGTCACCTAAGATAGCAATTGCACCAGACGTTGGCTCATGTGTAAGCCCCGTGAAAATAGCATCACTAGAAAGAACAATATCTGCTTTTTTAATAGCCATAGTAGTTACCTCTTTTCATTCAAAATAATAAAACAGTAATGGATCATTGCACTAGCTTTACATCGAATTCTTCTTTTTGCTCTTCAAAATTCAGTTCAGGTGGACGTTCCTTAAACATTTTTGTTAAGTACAATAAGTAAATGAACCCTACTGACATCCAAGTAATCCCTAATACTAAAGAATGGATATCTAACTTTGTCATAAACAATATGGTTATACCGGTGCCTATTAAGGGAAGAAGTAAATATAAAATGATGCTTTTAGGAGATCTCTGCTTCTGTCTCACAAAATAATGGATGAGCACAGAAAGATTAACGAATGTAAAAGCAAACAGGGCTCCAAAGTTAATGAAAGAAGTAGCTGTTGCTATATCCAAAAAAACAGCACTCATGGCTACACAAGCAATGATCAAGATATTGAATATGGGCGTTTGATATTTTGGGGAAACATACCCGAAAATCCTCTTAGGCAGAACCCTATCTCTCCCCATTGCATATAAAATCCTTGCTCCGCTTCCTCCTGAGGCAATAGCAGAAGCAGTAGCAGATGTCACTACCACGGAAATAAACAAACTATTCAGTAAATTCCCTCCGGTATAAATCATGATATCCACTATAGCTGTATCAGGGTTCTTAAAAGCATTAAAATTCGGGAAAATCGATTGTGCAAAATAGGTAGATGCAACAAATAATAACCCTCCAATTAATGTCGTAGCATAAATGGCCTTAGGAAGTGTTTTTTTGGGATTTTTGGTTTCTTCAGCTAATGTTGTAACCGCATCAAACCCAAGAAAACTAAAACATAATAGCGGTACAATTGAGAGTAGATGATTAAAATTCACGTCAGGACTAAAAAAAGGATCCTTAGAAAACAACTCCCCGGTACCTTTTCCTGCTAAAAGTCCATTTATGCAAAGCAGGCTGAAAATAATGATAAAAAGAAATTGAAATATTACCAAAAAGGTATTCACATTTGCAGCAACCTTAATACCAAAAATATTAATGGTTGTCACAGCAATAATAAAAGAAATAATAACTGCAATGATAGGAACACCAGGGAAGTAAGCATTCACCATAATCCCAAAAAGTAAAGCACTGATCATAGGACTGAAAAGATAATCCAATAAAATGACCCATCCTACCAGAAAACCAAGGTGTGAATTAATTCCTTTCTGCACAAAGGTATAAGCTGAACCGGTAGTGGGAAATACCTGAACCATTTTTGCGTAACTGTATGAAGTGAATAGCATAACGATTAAAGCAATTATGTATGCCGTCGGAACCATTCCATGGGTACGATCAATAGCGATACCATATGTGCTAAAGACTGTCACAGGCGCCATAAAGGAAAGTCCAAATACAATTACATATCTTGTATTAAGTGAACGCTTAAGCTCGGGTAATCCTTTCATCGCAAAGAGCTACCTCCTTTATTAAATAGTTGAAGTGAATTATCAATTATCTTCTTTCGCACTTAATGCAGCGAGGCTGGCAAATTCATGTACAAGTGTTGCTGCTAAAAGTGAAGTGATTTGACTTGGATCATATGAAGGCAGCACTTCAACCATATCATATCCTATAAAGTTAAATTCAGTTAGGGAACGTATCATTTTTAGTGTTTCAAAGCTGCTAAAACCACCTGCTTCAGGCGTACCTGTTCCTGGAGCAAAAGAAGGATCGACGAAATCTATATCAAATGTTAAGAAACAAGGTGTGTTGCCAATAGTTTTTCTGATCTCTTTCAAAACATCTTCAAATCCTCGATTGGAAAGTTCACCAGTTGTAATCAAACGATAACCTAAATCAAGGCTTGCCTGTAAATCTCCAGAGTGGTTTAACGTGCCTCGGATTCCTATTTGAAATACTTTATCCGTCTGCAGCAAACCTTCTTCGTGTGCACGAATAAAAGGAGATCCATGCCAATATTTTTCCTCGTAATATGTATCCCAAGTATCTGTATGGGAATCAAAATGAATCATGGCTACAGGGCCATATACCTTTGCCGCCGCGCGTAAACTAGCTAAAGTGACAGAATGATCTCCCCCTAATCCAATAGGTATGACTCCTTTAGACATCAATTCATACATGGATTCCTTCATTAAATCATAACTCCGATGAATATTATGAGGAATAACAGGGATATCACCAATATCAATTGCATTCATTTGTTCAAAAGGATATACCTCATGAACAGGATGATAAGGAAACAGGGTCATGGATGCTTGGCGAATGGCTTGAGGAGCAAACCTGGCTCCCACCCGAAAAGAAGCTGCTGTATCAAAAGGCATACCTACAATTGCCAGCTTTGCATCATGCTTTTGGGAAGGTAAACGCATAAAAGTTCCTGTTGTACAAAACTCTGGCTTTACATCTGGTGTAAGTGGATATTTCATAAGTATCATCTCCTGGTTTTAAATAAAAATCATTTCATACAAATTTTACAAACGCAGAGTGTAATCGCTTACAACCTTTAGTTCATTAGTTTACTTTTTATTTCTAACACCTACTTTTTGCACCATATTAACTAACGGTAGTTAGTATTAAACCAAATATAAACATAGTTGTAAAAAAAGTCAAACTATTTTTTATTGTCTATCAAATCCGCCTATTGATCAAACCTGCCCCCTTTAGACATCACCCTTAAACTCAGCTGTCCCTATGGCTCCATAAGAAAAAGAGCTGCCAAAGCAGCTCCCTTATTGAAATAAAGCACCCATTAGTTTAAGAGAAAAAAGGCGTCCCTGTTCTGCAGACACGCCTAATATTATAAATTCCTCTCTAACAAAATTCCCACTTGTTCTGCCAAGAATTGAGGCGGATCAGGTATTCCATTCGTGAAATAAGATTCTACTATCCCTACAATAGCTACTCCAAAAAATTGAATGATAACATCTTTACTTAATCCTTGATTTTTCCCTTTGTTTACATCTACTTCATTCTGTACTTCTTCGATGACAAGCTCAAGAAAGCGACTGCGAAAAAAAGGTGCCCCTTTGTCTGCCAACATGGTTGAAAAGAAGGAATAATGACTTTCAAAGTATTCAAACCAAATGAGAAGAGCATCTGTAAAACTCAATTCAGATGAGGATTCACAAAGTTTTCTTAGTTCGTTAATATGCTCTTCAATGAGCTTATCGAGCAGATCATATTTATCCAGGTAATGAGAGTAAATAGTTCTTCGGCCAACATTCGCTTTGTCGGCAATATCCTGTATCGTAATCTGATCAAAATTCTTTTCAGACATCAGTTCAATAAAAGCTTTTTTTATTGCTTCCTGAGATTTGAGTATTCTTCTATCCACGATAGACATTGTGAGAGTCACCAAACTTTCTTGAAAAACCTTGTGCTATAAGGTACAGCCGTTTTCCTGAAAGTACTGGGAAAACGGCTTTATTCTTAATGATACCAAGCTTCTGTTTTTTTAAAACATGTTGGATGCTACTTTCTTATTAAAGATTCTTGCCAAAGTACTCTGTTAACTTAGTTACAGCTTGATCTACATATTCTGGGATATCATACATAGCAATATGCGTTGCACCCTCAACCCGGAACAATTCCTTTGGTCCATTCGACAATTCATGGAATTGTTCGCTGTAACCGCGTGTGTCGGCCTCGGTTCCTACAATCAATAACATAGGTTGAGTCAGGTATGTGCTAATTTGGCTTGATGCCGAGAATGCCAAGAGTTTGTCAACGCTTGTAAATAGGAATCGATTTGGAGAATTAGGGTGCTGTGCTCTAGGCGTTCTATAGTAGTCAAAAGCTTCACGCATTAGTACAGGTGTATTTTCATCAATTTCTTCAAGCGTATCAGGTGCATAAGTAAGGAAATGCGCTTCTGTTCCATTTGCTTCTGTAGTACGCTGCTTAGCAACCGCCTCAAGTGTTTGCAATTGTGTTTCAATGCTACCTTCTCCTCGGAACATAGCACCGATGTCCACCGCACTCACAGTCGCTACAGCTTTGATGCGGCGTTCAGTTTGAGCTGCAGCTACGGCATAACCGCCACCCGCACAAATACCAAGTGCTCCAATCTTTTCTTGATCAATATACGGAAGAGTTATCAAATAATCCACTGCACAACGCACATCTTCTACTCTGGCATTCGGATCTTCAAGCAAACGTGGTTCTCCTTCGCTCTCTCCCTGATGAGATGCGTCATATGCTAACGCAACAAAACCATTGTCAGAAAGCTTTTGTGCATATAACCCTGCAGTCTGTTCTTTTACTCCACCACCAGGATGTACAACAACAATTCCAGAATATTTTTTGCTTTCGTCAAATCTCTCAGGTAAATAAAGGTTCCCTGACATCTTTAAATGACCATTTTTAAACGTTACTGATTTTTTCATGTTTTTTCCCCTTTTTTGTAATGAATTCGATGCCCCAAAAACAAACTGCATATATGTGCAATAAGGAGCATCTGTGTAACATTATAAACAGGAACAGGATATCTTCAATGACCAATTGACTACGATTCGTGCGTTAGTGCACAATTCGAGTGAAATTGTGTAATATGCCTTCTTCCACTTATTCTGACGTTATAAAATGAAATAAAAAAAAGACCTTATTCAGGTCACAGTGATTGCGATTGATTCAAGAATTCTCTAATTTCTTCTATAGGTATCCCTAGCTACCGGGCTTTCAATAGCATTTCTGCCCCCTTACTCCACGAGATCTGGAATTTTATATATCATTTTCCCTGTTTCTTTTTCCTTCAAAATATATGAATGCAGAAAGAATAATGATTGCAATAAATACAATGTCAGATAACCAAAATAAGTCCATATCCGTGAAAAACTCAACCATACTTATTATATAGAAAGCCCGAATAAGAAAATTAGTAAGAAAACATCTTTTTTACTTTGTTTCCGTTTTTCAAAGAACAATCCCACTATTTTTTCAAAAGCTGATCCCATTATAAAACACCCCCTTAATTTTCCCTCTCTAAAGTCCGCCGTCTAAACCGTCAATCTTTATCCCTCTGCTCCAATCACGGGTGACTTTTAATTCATTATCAATGATGGTTATCGTGAGTTCTCCTTCTTTCTTATAAATCTTGGATGAATTCTCGTCATAAACCTTAAATACCGTTGTGTATGTGTAATCCACTGTACCATCTTCATTAATACTTTGTTCTTCAAGCTTCACACTTTGCACTTCGATGCTTTTCTTGATTTCTTTGGCTACCAGTGCTGGCATAGAATAAAAACGGTTAACAATTTGGGCATTATATTCATCTTCTGATAAATATCCTTTAATTCTTTCTGCAATTTCATTAAAGGCAGGAGGATTCGCTGGATCTTTAATGGTATATCGTACAGTATAATAGCCTTTAAATAACTTTTCTGCCTCTTCCAATTTGACCGCATTACCCTCTTTAACAGGGCTCCTCTCTGTCATTTCACCGTTTTCTTTGACCACTTCCTTGTTACATGCACCTGCAACTGAAAACACTGCGATTAACAACAAAAAGCTAAGAAATTTTTTAATGTCAGCACCCTCATTTCCTTTTACATTTCATTTGTTAAAAAATGAATTTCATTAGTATGAGCAGCCTTTAAATGTTCAAAATAAGGTAAAGGCGGACCACTGATCATCAGGGGAAATAATAAAAAACAAAAAATATATTGAAATATCAATTTAATTTAGATATAATACGATACGGTCTTGAAATTAGTCTGTGTATAATTTTTAGAAAATTTAATAATTTTCTAAAATAGCAAATTTTGGTTTTTTTCGGAGGGTTTATTTTGTCTAATAAGGTACCATCATCATTTATAGTTGTGATTGGGTTCATGTTATTTGCCCTTTTCTTCGGGGCAGGGAATTTAATTTTCCCGCCAATGCTTGGTCAATCAGCAGGTACGAATATCTGGACGGCTAATGCAGGGTTTTTGGTCACAGGAGTAGGATTACCGTTACTCGGTGTGCTGGCACTCGGTTTTTCTGGAAAAGATGACTTACAATCATTAGCGAGCCGCGTCCATCCAGTCTTTGGTATTGTATTCACAACTGTTCTTTATTTAGCCATTGGTCCATTATTCGCAATGCCTAGAACAGGAAACGTTTCTTTTGAGATCGGTGTAAAACCTTTTTTACCTGAAGATTCAGGTCCACTGCCTTTACTTATTTTCACTATCATCTTTTTTACGGTTTCGTGCCTTCTTTCGCTCAATCCTGCGAAAATTGTCGAAATTGTGGGGAAAGTTTTGACACCCATCAAGTTGACATTCATAGGAATCCTTGTGGTAGTGGCTTTCGTCAATCCAATTGGAGATTTTCAAGCACCTGCCGAGCACTATATGGTTCAACCATTTTTCAATGGGTTTAGAGAAGGTTATCTGACGATGGATACTCTTGCATCTTTTGTTTTTGGCATCATCATCATTAATGCCATTAAAGAAAAAGGTGCTAAAACAAAAAAACAAATAATGATTGTTTGTGGAAAAGCGACTGCGATTGCGGCCGTTATCCTTGCTACCATTTATACAGCTCTCTCTTATATGGGTGCTTCAAGCGTTGGAGAACTTGGACGCTTGGATAATGGAGGCATTGTCTTGGCAAAAGTCTCGGATTATTACTTTGGAGCATATGGCGGGCTATTATTAGGATTAATGATCACAGTGGCTTGCATAACGACAAGCGTGGGACTCATTACATCTTGCTCGACATACTTCCATAAGCTATTTCCAAATCTGCCTTACAAAACAATTGCCATAAGTTTATCCTTATTTAGTGCAATAATAGCCAATATTGGACTAACCCAGTTAATTGCCATTTCTGTACCGGTGATGACAGCCATTTATCCATTAGCGATTGTTTTGATCTTCTTGACATTTCTTCATTCTTTCTTTAAAGGAAGACCTGAAGTTTATCAAGGCAGCTTACTTTTGACATTCATCGTCAGTTTATTCGATGGATTAAATGGAGCAGGTGTACACATTTCATTCATCAATGATTTCTTCACCGTAATCCTTCCTATGTATGAGGCAGGACTAGGATGGATCATCCCAGCCATTGTCGGAGGATTCATTGGGTATGCCAGCAGCGTCTTACGTTCGAAATTCGGTCATAATCACCAAATAGATTAAACGATATAAAATCAGTCCAGGAATATTTGACTGTAGGCAAATTCGAAGAAAAGCGAGTTTGCCTACAGTTTTTTTCTTTAAAAAACGAAACCCGCTCCCATTCCGCCGACTGTCTGCCAAGCATCATCTTCGCAAGCCAGTTATTCTGCAGGATTCATTCATTCCGTAATTTCTTCAGCAATTGAAAAATCTGCCCCCTATGGTGTGCTTCATGTTCAATCAGATGGTAAACGACCCATTCAGGTGTGACGTCATATTGTTCAAGCACCCTCGGTTTACGCCAATCCGTTAGATTCATTGTGCGAAAGTTTGAAAGAAATACTTCACGTACCTTATTGAGGCGGTAGAAATGTTCTTCCAATGTTTGTCCTTCAATTTGGCTTAGGGAGCCATCTTCAGCACGGCATCCAAATGGAAACAATGCGCGTATTTCCGAATCCCATTCCGTAACAAGGACCTCCTCGTATAACCAATCTGCCTCTATCAACGCTATGTGATATAACAGCGAGCCAATCGTTTGCCTTTCATCGATTTTCGAATCGAGTAAATTTTGGCTGATTCCAGTCAATTCCGCTATAAGCGTACGGCGAACATCTTCTAAACACCATAACCACCGCCCAATTTCCTCTTCATATCCCGGTAATGCAGATACCAGTAATGCTCTTCTCTCCACCAAGATCATCCTCCTCTTCATGAACGTACATTCTATTTAAAAGTGTTGTTTCCTTCTTTTAAATGGAAATTACCTTTTAGAGCAGGACAAAAAGAGCAATCTTTTAGATTGCCCTTTCGCTTGTGCCTGATTGTTTCGTTTATGTCATCGATATCGTAGATCGAAATTAACTCCCCAAAAAGAGATTGGCTCTCATCTCCTCTGTTATACGCCTGCTTTGTAGATAATCCTGTTCCCGTTCTTGTTCAACCATCATGCGTTGCTCCAGTTTTTGAGCATATTGTGCATAGCTGATTCCATGAGCCTGAAACATCGCTTTTTCCATTGCCGACGTGTACGTTAATTCGAGAAAATTAATGAAGAATCAATCCTTCCCATAGTAAATTTCGTACTCATCTTATCATTGTTAGTGATAACTCACAAAGTTGCTATGGCTCCATATTCACTGATAATTCAGACTTTTCAACTGCTGTTTCTATCTCCGTGTACATAAACGCCAAATCCCTCCATCTTCCTCTAATTTCCTTTTTTCATTTACAAAATGACCAGGTTGAAGACAAATTAAAAGTCCCATTAACAAACCTGTTGTTAATGGGACTGAATGTTTATTTATATGAACCGAAAATTTCCTTTGCCAATCTACGCCCAGTAGGAGTCGCAGCCAGGCCGCCCTCTGCCGTTTCTCGAAGTGCAACCGGCATGGTCAATCCTATTTTATACATGGCGTCGATAACTTCGTCACATGGAATGCGGCTCGTAATGCCTGCAAGCGCCATATCAGCTGCCGTTATCGCGTTGGAGGCACCCATTGCGTTACGTTTCACGCAAGGAACTTCGACCAATCCAGCCACTGGATCACAAACCAGTCCAAGCATATTTTTCAATGTGATCGCCATCGCTTCTGCGGCTTGGCTTGGCGTACCGCCGGCCAGTTCTACTATCGCAGCCGCGGCCATTCCACTTGCCGAGCCCACTTCTGCTTGGCAGCCACCAGCCGCTCCAGAAATGGAAGCGTTGTTTGCGACCACGAAACCGAAGGCAGCGGAGGTGAAAAGAAATTCGATCATCTCTGCTCGGGTCGGGTTTAATTTTTCTTTCACGGCAAATAATGTACCGGGAACAACGCCTGCCGAACCGGCAGTCGGAGTGGCACAAATCATTCCCATTGCTGCATTCACTTCGTTCGTCGCAACCGCTTTACTGACGGCATCCAATAATAAATTGCCTGCGAGCGCCTTGCCCGACTTGATATAATTTTGCAAAAGAACGGCATCCCCGCCCGTTAGACCTGTAACGGATTGCACACCTTTCAGGCCTCTTTCCACCGCTTGTTCCATCACTGTCAAATTCCTGTCCATCTTTTCAATGATCTGTTCTCTCGACAGGCTCGAGAACTCCATTTCTTGTAAAATCATGATTTCCGCGATTTTTACATTTTTACTTTCAGCAAGTTCAACCAACTCTGCTACATTTCGGAACATGTTTTTACCTCCATATCTATGCCAGCACTTATCATTCAACCATCCTTATGACTTGCGACACGTTTTCCAATCCTTCAATTTCCTTCATGACATCGCTCTTGATTTTCTGATCGACTTCAATCACCATGAGGGCCATTTGACCTTTTTCTTTCCGTGAAACTTCCATATGTCCAATGTTAATTTCATGATTCGCCAATACTGTCGAAACGGAAGATATGATTCCAAATACATCGTTATGCACGACTAAAATGGCTGGGTTTTCACCCGACAATTTAAGCTTGAACGTATTCAATTCCGTTATTTCTATCGTTCCGCCGCCAATCGAGATCCCGACTAGTTCCAATTCTTTATCTTCGTCGAACAGCCTGATCTTGACTGTATTAGGGTGATCCATCACCGTATCCTCGATTGTAAAGGTAACTTCCATGCCAACTTCTTCCGCTATCGTTAAAGAGGCAGGGATTCGTTCATCATCTGTATCGAAATCCAATATCCCGCCTACGACAGCGACATCCGTACCGTGTCCCCTGTATGTTTTTGCAAAAGAGCCATATAAAGAAATAATGGCTTTCTTCGGTTGCTTTCCGAATAATGTCCGTGCTACTCTGCCAATTCTGGCAGCTCCTGCTGTATGTGAGCTTGAAGGTCCAATCATGACGGGACCGATTATATCGAATGCAGATCTGTATTTCATCGTGTAATGCCCCATTTCTGGCAATATATTTTTTAACCGTCTTTTTAGGGTGAATGAAGATCAAAAAGCGGCATAATTACTATATTAAAATATTTTTATCATTCCTGCAATGAAAACCCTTTCATTGCATATCCCATATTAACATATATTACATAACATACCTACCAAAATATTTATCATTTAACGTGAAATCAATATTTGATTTTTCAGTATATTAAGATAATTAACCTTTTAATCATTAAATTTGTAGAAAAGCATGAAAAAAGCAGCCATCAGGCTGCTTTCCCTTCTATCTCCGATTTTAACTTGCCTTTTTCTCATCGATGGATTTAGCGGCACCCCAAATTTCGGATGCCCATTCAGGATGGTCGATGAATGGATTGCGGTTATTTTGCCAGTCATGAATGACATCATTGCGATGGCTCTCGAATTCGTCGACTGGATCGAGTTCATTCCATTTCAAAAGTGTCGATAGCTTTCCATGAAGCGGCTTAGGATACGTATTGACTGTATCGGATAATTCAAGATCCAACTCGCCGTCTCCTTCATATCGGACGGCCATGTAAAATAACATCCTTGCTATATCGCCTTTAACATGATCTGGCGGCTCCCATGAATCTGAATCAAACTTACATTCACATCCACTATATGTTTGACCGCCCTCGTCGAAATCAAGGTGGCCCCGTTTACCATTCACTGTTACATCAGCGGGACGGAGGTGATGAAGGTCTGTCCCGGGACCTTTGCTTGTCCCAAAATCACCGTGGGACTTTGCCCAAACATGTTCACGGTTCCATTGTCCGGTATTGCCCCCATTCGCGTTCTTCGAGATGGATTTTCCAGAGTAAAGCAAGATGACATTCTGTTTGTTCACCGGATCTTCATCCGTTTCTTTAAGGGCATTCCACACTTGATCATAAGATAACATCGTATGACCCTTAATTATCAAGTGCAGAACAGATTTCAATTCCGTTCCCGTTTTTCCTGCCGCCGTTTCGTAATAAGCTTCAAGCGGCTTATCATTCGATACGGTCAACGTGAAACGGGCAACCGCTTCCGATTGCTGGTCCTCGGCCTTGACTGCGACAAGGTATGTTCCTGCTTCATTTGCAGGAAGGGTTAATGTCTGGCCGGCGACCGTACCGATAGTGGATGAAAAGGTAAGTTCATCTCCATCTGGATCTGAGAAGTGCTCACTCAAATCGATGGTGACCTTGGAACCGGCTTTCACTTCAAGATTTTCCAGGTTTTTCGATACGACTGGCGCATGATTTTCTTTAGGGTCGAAAGGGGAAGCAATCGCTCCCCCTTTCGAATTGACAAACTTGATATTCGATGTGTCGACACCTTCTGTTACCGTCCACTTCTGAACATTTTCAGCGCCCCTGATTTCTTTTACATTGGCGTTATCGATGATGACTTCCTTCACCGCCATGCCTCCAAAATCGATGATTGCACCTTCCTTATCCGGTTTTATCGTCACTGCAGCACTCTTCAGACCAAGGCCTTTGAGTACAGCATATGAACCTTTTAACCAGATACCTTCTTCGATGTTGGATGTTTCATCAAGATCGATCAAAACACTAGGTGAAGCAATCGTAAGTCTTTTTGTTTTAACGTTTGTTAAATTATACGTTTTTTCAGGAGCAGGAGTTTCAACTCCGCCTGATTCAGATAAAGAGGTTGAGATCAGTACAGGGTCATGATCGCTAGCTCTTCCATGAGCTTCCATGAAGGATGAGTTAATATGGACAATATCGACTTTTGTCGCCTCGGCCATATTATTCGATACAAGGATATGGTCCAGTACTTGTGAATTGCCTTGATATGTGTAAGAATAACGTTTTTCAAAAGGGACTTTCTCGATCATATTGGTTAGAACATTGCCCTTTAATGTTTTTAGCGGAGCCGAAAATTCAAAATCATTAAAGTCTCCAAGCAAGACGACATTCGCTTTGGCATCCTGTGACTTGATATCACTGACAAACCGATTGACAATGGAGGCAATTTGAAGCCTTTGCGTTTCACTTGAAAGGACAGGAGGCTGGTTTTTGCCGAATAAAGGCTGGTCACCGCCCTTGGAATTAAAATGATTGGCCACCACCACTACGCTTTCGCCTTTAAATTCGAATTGAGCGGCTAAAGGCTTCCTGCTTGAAGTGAAGGCGGGATCGGTAGGCTCAATTCGTCCAGGGTTCAAGGTAAGTTTTCCATCTTTGAAGCCCACGGACTGTGTTGCCGTTCCTTTCGTTCCTTCAGTCAATTGGACACGGTCGACATTATATAAAAAGCCTACGCGGATATTACCGCCGGGTGCCCCGCCATCAAGTTTATCTTCTGGAGCGATATCGATGTATTGATATTGCGGTCCGCCCAGCTCTTTTATTTTGTCGGTTAACTTCTTGGCACTTTGAGCAGAATCCGTTGTCCCGCTATCCGTTGCCCCATCATTATCTTGCATTTCCGTTACGCCGATGATATCGGGTTGTTTAAGATTAGTAATGATGGATGTTGCAATCGTTTCGACTTTAGAATTAGCTGTTTGAGTGGAAAAATTCTCGATATTATAGGAAGCGATCGATAGCTTATCAGCATCCTTCTCTAAGGATGTCACTTCCCGGGCCGTTCCGCCATCCTTTAACGCAGACAGCTGGGCTTTATCCGTCACTACCCTATAATTGCTATATCCATAGCTGATGACACCCGTGACCGAGCCATCAAAGAAATCACCCGTTTTCGCTGCAAATGATTCATCATTTATATCCAGGGTAATTCTTTCAGGATTGAAATCCGTTTCCGTTATTTTGACGCCCCCAACTGCAGTCGTCGTTTCCATATTCCCTGGAATCACGACCAATTCACCATAGTCTTGAGGAGCGACCACTTTCGGGTTATATACTTGAACGAGCATTCCTTCCAGACTCTCGTAGAAATCAATGCCGTCTTCGCTCGGATTAAAATCTGTCAATCTATCATCATCGATGTTCTCGGAAGGCGGAATGACATCTTTTCCGATGACGATCGGTTCTGGCATCGCTGCAGTGCCAAGCCTTTCAATCGTCGTATTGGTCAATTCAGTTGTTGGCAGATCCGTCGTTTTCATTTCAGCGTATCCTTCGATATACCACTCAGCGACTTTACCTGCCACTTTGACATGATCTCCCGCTTTCAGACCATGTGCTTTGTTGTACACAAGTATTCCCTCGGAAGTCGTTAAGTCCTTATCCGGGTTGGGATCTTGCATATAAAAGTTATTCGCATCCTTTACATAAGTGACGACACCTTCCACACCTGAGACGAGTTGATTTTCATATGATGAAAAATGATTCATCCCCTGAATATCACGAATCTTCACTTCATTGGTTTTGGTAACGGTATAGGCAAAAGTGAAAACTTCCGATGTCTTATCGTTGACAGCGATTGCCTTGATGACAGTATCTTTCGTTAAAATAATCGGTTCTGTGTACAAGGCACTTGAAGAAGTCGGTGAGGATCCATCCAGCGTATAATGGATTTTCGCTTCTTCCCAGCCAGATTCAAGTGACACTTTTGTATTTTCACTAACCGTACCAGGGAAAATATCCGTGTATACGGCTGGTTTGTTCACCAGTTCATAATCTTCAATGCCACGCGGCTTCAACTGATACGTGTCATTGAACTTTGATCCGATCCCGGTTACGGAAATGACATCCCCTACTTTAAAGTTCCTCACGAACTCTTCATAACTCGAACCGGTCCGGTTATCATGGCGAACGATAACAGATTTCCCTTCAGTATCTTCCGCCTTGAATTCGAATGTTCCATATGTTCCCGATGCAGCCAATTCTGTAATGGTCGCTTTTTCAATGGTGACCAGCTCACCTTGTGTTTCCTCATTGACCCCAGATGCATCAATTTTTTGGATTTCAGGAAGTTCATTCCCGGAAGAAACCACTTCAAGGGAGGTTGGTTGGATTTGCAATTCCTTATTATAAGCGGATACTTTTCCGATTAAAGTAACCTTATCCCCTTGCTTTACATCCTCAGGCCAGGAAGAACCATAAACGTATAGCCCAGCCGTTTCATCTTGGATATAAAAGCCTTTTCCTCCCCAATAACCAAGCCCTGTGGTGACCACTCCATCGACCTGCACTACATCTTGGGTATTCGTGCGCGCCTCGGCAATGGAGTCCAGAACCTTCACATCAGGCTGTTCAGGAGTTGTTCCTCCATCAGTGATGATCGTGTAATCCGTTGCGGATTTCAGGCCGGGAACTGAAAAGTACTTTTCCAGCTTCCCTGTAATCGTCACCTGAGCTTTAAGTAATTCCGGATGTTCGACCAAATTCAAAGCCGTTCGGATATTTCCGGCTGGAAGCTGGACAGGCATGATTTTCTTAACATCTTTTTCATCCGGACTATCCGCAATACCTATGTTGGTACTTTCAGTAAAAGGCGATGTTTGCTGATAGCTTGTACCGCTTTTAGCTGTACCGACGATATATCCCTTCACCGTCGCCGTTCCGCTGTTATTATTAATCGCTTCCATTACCGATATTGTCCCTTCCGCTTTTGCAGCGGCTGCATTTGGCAAAACCGTTGACAGCACAATCAGTATGGCAAAGAAAAGCTTGCTTATCCCGTTCTTCTTCAAGATCTCAACCCCTCCAACTTTTTTTCGCAGGCTCAGCAATCATTTGAATACCGCTTAAAAAATGGTTTCGCCATTCACCGTGACACCGCTCATGCTCACGGTCTTACCGTTAAGTCCCGATAAATCCAAATTACCCTCGACCGTAACCTGTGAAAAAGTAAAGTCATCCGGAGGAGTTCCTGTTAATGTAAGATTCCCTTTAACGACTGCATTTTCCAATGAAGCGATATCCGTGATGTCTACAACTACATTACCTTCATGTGTTTTTGGGGCATCAGCCGTTCCGCCAAAGTCTTTAGCCAATACGACAGTCGGATCTGTATTGCTTCCGGCAACATCTTTGATGCGTCCTTCAATGCTTGGATCGACAGTTTTCAGTCCGCCTACATAATCTCGTAAATTCTCCCAATCAGCGAGTCCGATATCCGTCACTCTTCCTTCTTCATAAGCCTTCTTGAAAACGGTGAATCCATCTCCGCCCTTGGCTGTAAAAGCATTGGTCGCCACGACATATTCCTTCGCTGCATCCAATTCGGAATAGGTTCCATCTTGTCCAAGGACTTCAACCTTTGTGACACGATTGCCTGCTTCCTTCGAACTGTCGTAGCTGAATTTCATTCCGGAAACATGCAGGAAACCGCCATTTTCCTTAGGAGCGAGGCTTACACTATGCTCTAATGCTTCATTGATTTCTGCACCCGTAAGTTTCATCGTCGCTAACGTATTCCCAAACGGTAAAACGGTTAGGATTTCCCCTAAAGTGATCTCACCTTGATCGATGCCAGCGCGGATGCCCCCGCCATTTTGGAAGGCTATGGCCGTATCCTTATTGAATTCTTTCGCTTTACTTAGCATTCCATCCGTAATTAAGTTGCCCAGTTCCGTTTCATTTTTGCGAACACTCGGCTTCGTTTCATCTCCTGCATCACGCGGTGTTTCCAAGGCTTTCACAGCTGTTGCACCAGTCTTCGTTTCCTTCAGCTCCTTAATCTTCGAGGAGTATGTTTCGAGCACTTTTGCCGCTTCGGCATCATCCTGTTTTTCAGAAAGCTTAATCAGCTTACCGGCTTGTCCGACAATCTTGCCATCCTTATCGAAATTCACATCGATCGTTCCTAAATAGTCGCTATACTGATATCCTTGAACGATGACAGTCGGCTCTTTCGTTTTCCCTTTATCATCTTTGTTAACAACAACGGGGGCGTCTAACTGCGTATGGCTATGTCCGCCCACGATCACGTCGATGCCCTTGACCTTAGCAGCCAATGTTAAATCATTGTCATAAGCCGCATTGTCATCGTAACCAATATGGGATACGGCAACTATCTTATTGACTCCCATGCCTTTGAACGCCTTGACCGCTTTTTCGGCTTCTTCAAGATAGTTTTCGAATTCTATACTTCCAGGACTTGAAATATCTTTCGTCTCTTCAGTTGTAAGCCCGAAGAACCCTACCTTTTGGCCATCCACCTGTTTTACGATCCCATTGTATATCTTCCCTTGCTCTGGCTTACTTGAAATCAAGTCCGAGAATAGCCCCTTGAACTTATCATCTTTGGAGAAGTCTACATTCGAACTGACAAATGGGAACTTTGCCCCTTTTATGAAGTCAGCCAAAGCTTGATGCCCTTCGGCGCTTGATCCCAAATCAAACTCATGATTCCCGAATGTCATGACGTCATATTTCATTAAATTCATGAAGCGAAGATCCGCTTGCCCCTTGAATTCATTAAAATAAAGAGTTCCCGAGAATACGTCACCAGCATCCACCAAAAGAGCTTGCGGCTTACTCTTACGCACTTCCTTAACAGCCGTCACCCTTTTTGCCACATTGTCCAAGTGGGCATGCGTATCATTCGTATGCATCAAGGAAAGGGTGATCGCCTTCGCTGGATTTTTCAAGGCTTCTTCGGCTGCGGCAACTTTCTTATCCGCCAATGCCATTTTCGCCAGGAATTCCTTTCTGTCCGACTCCTTGATTCCATTTAAATTAATGGCTGCTTTCGCCTTTTTAGCTGCATTTATCTGTTCTTTCGTTTTAAGTTCCCCATTGGCAAGAGCTACATAGGCATTGACCCGTTTTGCCACTTCTTTTTTCTTTTCTGCATATACCGCATCATCATACTTACCTTTCACTTCTTTAACATAGGCATGTATGGCTTTTCCGAGCTTGGATGTTTTGCTGACCTTTTTCAACTGCGAAGAAACCGTTTGCATCCGCTTGTCCGCGGTCTTTAAATCACCTTTCTTCACCCAGTATGCAGCTTTTTCATAGTAGTACGGAACTTTCAGGTCACCGTTCAAAGCTGTTTTGGTCGATTTAGTGAATTTATCGTATAAAAGCTTTTCGATTTTCGCACCGTAAACAGTATCTTTAATATCTTTATCTGCCTTTTTCACGGCTTTATCCAGTGCCTCATATTGATTCCTGATATCTATTGATTTCTTGGCAAGGATGGCATTCGTAAGGGCGCCAATCGATTGGCCATGTGCAGCCTTTGCTTTCTCAGCCGCCTTATATCCTTTTACATAGCCTTCTGAACGAGTGATGTACTTATCATAAGCTTCGATTTCTTTGTATTTGGCATCTTTTTCTTTTTTGCTTAACATTGATTTTTTAATGGTAGAGTTGATGTCTTTTTTTGCTTGTTTAGCAGATTTGATTTGTTTTTCAACAGTGGACACTGAAGCGAGTTTAGAAGTGTAAAAATAGGTATCGAATGGTTTTTTGATGGCGGCCTTGGCCGTTTTGATTTTACTATTCAGGCTAGTGGCAGCATCAGAAGGTGCCGGCGCTACCGCTACGATCGTTGTCGCAGCCATTATGGTAGCTGATGCAATTTTTACGATTTTCTTTTTCCCCATTATAGTTAATCCCCCCATAAGTTATATACTGACATAACATTCTGCTAACTTATCCATAGAATTGACACAATTTACCAAAAATGAATCCCGACAAATTTACTTATCCATCCACAAATCCACCCTACTTTTTTCCTCTAAAGATTCGTGTATCTCCTATATTACAACAAAATAATCCAATTTTAAAACAAATTTACAATACAACACGGAATATTAACAGAATATTATCATTATAATCACCCCAAAATACCCATCATTTGATAGATGATATATCAATAAAATGATTTAATGGTAAAATAGTTCTGATTTACCTTGTGACCACTCATGGTCTTTATACCTGATTTGTCGAAAAGCAAAAAAAAGAGAGAGATTTAAATCTCTCCCAGACTGTAGAGGTCTCGGCTAGCCAGTTATTCGGCAGGAGTGTCGCTAATTTCTTCAATTCAATGAGTATTCATCTTATATAAAACAGTGAAAAATCATGTGGTATAAACTAGTCTTAAACGTGGTTCGGGATGAGACCAGCTACGGTTTTTATAAAAAAACATTCCAGTTGATTGGAACGGAAGGTACGAGACTCCTGCGGGAAAAACGCGTCCAAGGGAGACCCCGCAGGCGCAAAGGGCGCCGAGGAGGCTCCCGGACCGCCCGCGGAAAGCGAGTGCCCTACGTTCCAATCAACGTAATTTTGCAAACCCTCAAAAAAACAAAAAAGAGCATCAATTACGATGCCCTTGTCAAAAATTCCACCTTAATGGTTGAGGGAAGTGCCTTGCCGATACTCAAAGTATGCTTCGAATAGAGGATCAACATTACTAAACAGGCTTTTAAGTTGGATAATACAGGATCATGCTTAATCGAGTTATTGTTTCTCCTGAATTATGGTAGGCATGCGGTCTGTCAGCCTTGAATCTGATAGAATCACCATTCCTTACTGTATATTCTTCGTTATTTACACGTACAGTCAGTTCCCCTTCAAAAACTGTTATGTACTCTTCCGTTCCTTCCCTATGCGAATCGGAACTTAAGAATCCACCTTTTTCTATCTCGACTGAATATACTTCAAAGCGCTTCTCATCTTCAAAGGGGAAGTGGGGATAAACTCGATATTTGCCGTTATCTTCAGTTAAAGATTGAATTTCACTTTTTAAAATGATTTTTGTATCCGGCTGCGGGCTATTTATTAATGAAGAAAATGAAATCTTCAATCCATTGGCTATTTTCCAAATTGTTGTAATCGTAGGGCTCGATCCTCCCCTTTCTATTTGTCCGATCATCGTTTTACTTACTCCAGTTAATTCTGCAACCTTTTCCAGACTTAATTTCTTACTTTCCCTGATGGCTTTTAAATTGTTAGCAATAATAAAATTTATTTCTTCCATAAAAATGCTCCTTATTTACAATATAACGTCGGCATTGTACAATAAAAAGGAAGTCGTTATAATGTCAATTTTGGTCATTATAGCATACAAAGGAGAGTCAACCATGCATTTACTATCTTTTTTACTATTTGTTTTCGTTACAAGTTTCACTCCAGGTCCAAATAACATCATGGCAATGCTATTTGCTAACAAGTACGGGTTAAAAAATACGATTAAATTTTGTTTCGGGGTAGGTGCCGGTTTTTTTGTAATCATGTTATTGTGTAGTTATTTTAATGTTTTGCTTGAAAATTTCATACCGAAGATTGAATTTATCATGACTATCCTAGGTGCAATCTATATGCTATATCTGGCCATAAAAATCATTTCAAGTTCAAATAAAGCTAAAGACGATAAAGATGACAAGAACAACAGTTTTATAGCGGGCATGCTTTTACAATTCATAAATCCAAAAGGCATTCTTTATGGCATCACGGCAATATCGACCTTCATCCTACCTTATCACTCTTCAAATTTCAGCTTACTATTCTTTTCATTATTTCTGGCTTTTGTCGGTTTTATGAGTACGTTCTGTTGGAGTATGTTCGGTTCGGTTTTTCAATCGTTTTTATCAAAGTATAGAAGTCAGTTTAATGTAGTCATGGCTTTGTTATTGGTGTATAGTGCCATTTCGATTCTTGTACAATGAAAAAGGGCAACGGGCGCGATCCTTCATTAAGAAGGATTGCACCAAGCCTCCCTCCCCCTGCATTAAATGTTTAAGTTTCCTTCGAATATTGTCACGGCATGGCCAGAAAGTTTAACTGTGTCTTCCGTTACTTCAACCTTCAATAGTCCTCCTCTTTCCGATGCCTGATAGGCTATAAAAATACTTTTGTCCAGCTTTCTTTTCCAATATGGTCCCAGGCAACAATGGGCCGAGCCCGTTACATGATCTTCGTCAAGGCCTTGGGCAGGGGAAAAGAAACGTGAAACGAAATCATATTCACTGCTATCCGATCGACTCGTTACAATGATACCCCGAATCGGCAATTGGGCAATGGAATCTATATCCGGCTTTATATTCCTTACGATTTCCTCTGATTGAACTTCGACTAGATAATCCCATTTGTTTTGTCCAACATACACAGGCACAACACCTAAAGCTTTTATCAGTAATTCAGGGGCAGCGGTCTCCTGCTCGATTAATGACGGGAACTCCAATTGAACCATTCCATCCATGAATCTTGCAGTGAGAAGCCCGCTTTTCGTCTGATAGACAATCGGTCGATCCCTTGGGGTGTATCCTTTACCCCACAAAAAGAAAGAGCTTGCCAGCGTCCCATGTCCACAAATCGGGATTTCAATGGAAGGTGTGAACCAACGCAGCTGCCATTCAGCTTTATGAAGGTGAATGAACGCAGTGACAGGCATATTAATCTCTTTAGCCATTCGCTGCATCCACTCGCTGTCACTTTCCCCGGTAAGAAGGCAGACAGCAGCAGGGTTTCCTTTAAAAGGTTGATCTGTAAACGTATTAATGATGGTTAATTCCAAAAAAATGCCTCCTTAAATGGGATTGTCCGTAATACATTTCCACAATGAAGAACACATTTCCTTGTTTTTAAAGAGATCTCTTTCTCATTAAAATCCAAAATTCCTTGTCCATATTTCTTTTCGAACTCAGATTCCAAACGATTGTTTACGTTTATATAAAAGTCCGGTAATTCTTGTAGTGCATTTCGAAATCACTAAAATAGACAGCTTTATAAAAAAAGCTGTCCGAGTTTGTAGTAAAAGGGTTTTACCTAAAATTTCAAAACAAAGTTGATTGGAACGTAAGGTGCGAGACTCCTGCGGGAAAAGCGCGTCGAGGGGAGACCCCGCAGGCGCAAAGAGCGCCGAGGAGGCTCCCGGACCGCCCGCGGAAAGCGAGTGCCTGGAGTGGAAATCGACGTTCGAGGTTTTATAAACCTTCATAAAAACTGAGACAGCTTTATAAAAAAAGCTGTCCATCACTATATTAATTATATGTGATCCACGTTGCTGTAAAAAAACACCCTACAGTTTCCGTACAATAAATGTATCCCCAAGCAGTTCCCAATTCTGGGGAAAAGGATAACCAAGTACCCAATAACTGAGACCCCTTGACCTGTAAATCTTCACCAGGTCGAATTTGGCTTTAGCACTGCGTGCATCCTCAAACCAAACTTCATGTGTGCGCCCCTGATTATCTTTGTACCTATAATAAGGTGATTGAGCTATCTCGTCATATTTTATTTCTGCATTATATTGGACGGCGCGTCTGATGGCTTCCTGCATGTCGAAAGTCTCTGCTTCCTGCCCCTCTTCATGAGGAACAAGCCAGTCCCGTGCATAAATTTGAAATCCTATGAAGATTTTATTTGTTGGTATAGCCGTTACGGCATAGTCAAGGACACGCTTTATTTCATTAATGGGAGAGATTGCCTGCGGCGGCCCCTTTCGGTAACCCCATTCATATGTCATCAGCACTACGAAGTCGAGCAGCCGTCCATGAACTGGATAATCATGTGCCTCAACTAATGCTCCCTTTTGATTGGCGCTAGTTTTTGGGGCAAGGGAGGATGACACAAAGTAGCCCTCAGGATGCAATCGATCCACCGCTCTTTGGAGAAAGCGATTATAGAAATCACGGTCCTCTGGTGCTACACTTTCAAAATCGATATTCAATCCACGGTACCCTTTATTTTTCATCGTATTTATGACGTTGGTTAATAATTTTTCCACTAAACTTAAATCGGAAAGTATCGTATGTGCAAGCTGAGTTCCCGCTTCCGTGGCGGAAAAATTCGTTATGCACATCATGGGTATGACGCCAGTTGACTGTGCCGCCCGTATCGTCGGGGTGTCATCTATGACTTCTAAGCTGCCATCTTTCCTCATTCTATAACCAAATGGACTTACGTAGGTCAAATCGTAGGCTACTTCACGTACCTGCTCCGCACCTACTTGCCCGTAAACATTTGTAAAACCATTTACATCAATGATGGGTTTTGGTTTCTGGGGAATCCTTATTATCCGTCCGATATGAATATTAGACGGATCTGTAATCCGATTCATCTGCATAATGGCTTGAACTGTCGTTCCATAACGTCTTGCTATATCATAAAGGGTATCTCGTTCCCTTACGGTATGATAAATAACCGGGATGGTTAGTCTCTGCCCTGGATAGATAGCAGAAGGATTTGTGATGCGATTCGATTGCATGATTTCCTGTACCGTAGTTCCAAACTGATTTGCGATTTTATTTAGAGTATCCCCTTCCTGAACCCTGTACTGAAGATAAGGATCAGGAATCAAAAGTGCTAGGCCAATCACCAGCTTATCTGGATTTTCAAGGCCATTGATCCGAACAATTCTGTTGGTACTGACACCATATTGCTGGGAAATTCCCCACAAAGAATCCCCCCTATTCACCACATGGATTTTCACATGCACTGCCCCACTTTCCTTCAAAATATTCCTTTCATTTTATTCCCTAGATAGCCCTAATATGTTTTTTTGCGATCAACATTCCAGTATTCTTAGTTTTTTCGCTCTTATTGCGTATAACTTTTGTTCCTCATTGTGGAGGAAGGAAATTCAGGATTTGGAATAATAAATACTAATGGTTCTCGTTTAGGTTTTCTTTATGCACCTAATGTAACTTCACCCCCAACAAAAAATAGACAAAATACATTCTGTTGTGTGTTTAGTGGATGGGATTATCCATAGGGGAGGATAAAGTAGAATTAAAATTAGGAGAAACGTATTTATTAGGTGCATACAGAGAATCCAAAGGAAACTCTCTTCAATTCATTGAGGGTTTCATAAAAAACAGTAAAAGATAATCTAGTCTTGTTTTTAAGTTCTCTTTATCTCATTAAAATGAAAAAGACCACCATATGGCAGTCTTTCGTATTTCAGTGTTTTACCATTCACCCAAAGTTCCATACTGCGTCCTCGATTAAGACCCAACATTCCTTGTCCATATTTATTTCTTTATGAACTCTGATTCCAAACGATTGTTTACGTTTTTATAAAAGTCCGGTAATTCTTGTAGTGCATTCCGAAAAGTTAATAGGATCTTATCGATTCCGATCGCTTGAAGTTCCTGGATTTTGATCGCAACCGATTCGTAACTGCCGATTAGCCCCGTCCTGAATCCCTCATTATTGGCTACAAAATCACTAATTGAAGAAGCATTTTTCCACATTCCTTTTGTATCTTTACGGTTTTTAAACTGTGCTATTGCCGTATCGTCTGCGCGTTCGATAATATACTGATATTCGCTTTTTGCCTCCTCTTCCGTTTTTCTGGCAATGACAAAAGCATTAACGGCAAATTTCACTTCACGACCATGCTTTCGTGCTACAGCCTTCACATATTCCATTTGTTCTTGCAACTCTATTATGGAAGCCCCATTCATAAAGTAATAGTCGGATAATTCCCCCGCCATCTCTTGGGAATCCTGTGAATTCCCGCCTTGATAGATTGGTGGATATGGTTTTTGAATAGGTTTCGGTGCCAATATAGCATTATTGATTTGATAATAGTCTCCTTGATAAGAAAAATGATCGGTCGTCCACAATCCCTTTAAAACCTCCAGGTATTCCCTTGAACGTTTATATCGCTCTTCGTGCTTAATCCATTCTATCCCAAACAACGGCTATGACTTTTTCTTTAAATTAAAAATGCTTACCTAATAAGTATAGCCAGTAACAAACAATCCTTCGTTACCTCTATTAATCTGTTAGAAAACCCTCACATCAAAATAAATCAACACCTCAAGATATACACCCGCTTTTTCGGCCCCATTCCTGACTCCTAATCGACAAAAACAACGGGGTGTATCTCCCCATTAAAACACATACCAAACGCGTCGAAGAGAGCAATTCAAGCCTGAAATAACCTGCTTCAAAACAGGGTTCCGCCAAACTCAAACCCGATTGGTATGGTATAATTACAGAAGGGTGAATTTTTGCTTCAGGAGGTTAAATAATGACGATCAGCAGCATCATATTGGTGGTAGGTGCAGTCTTTATCGGCGCCTTGATGCGGACGATGTTCGGGTTCGGTGAAGCGATAGTCAGCATGCCCCTGCTTGCCTTACTTCACATTCCGCTTAATACTTCGGTATCCTTGATTGGGTTGGCAGGTCTTACCGTTGCCTCACTAACTGTCGTTAGCGGATGGCGTCATATCGAACGTTCGGTATTAATCAGGCTCGCGCTTGCAACGGTCATCGGCATACCAGCCGGCCTCGCTTTGCTCCATTACGCACCTTCGATGATCATTACTTCTGCACTCGGTGTTTTTTTGATGGCATATGGAGGATACTCCCTTCTTAAGCAAAAACTTTTCCAGGCTGTGGATAAACCGTTACTCACCTCGAAGGGCTGGGTATGGCCGTTCGGTTTTGCGTCGGGAGTCCTTGGCAGTGCATATAACTTTAATGGGGTGCCGGTCGTCGTCTATGGAACTTTAAGAAGATGGAGTCCGGATCGATTCCGAGGAACATTGCAAGCCCATTTTCTTATATCCGGAATCCTTGTCGTGATGGGGCATGCGCTAGGCGGACTGTGGACAGCCGATTCATTAATTCTCTACGTTTATTCCATTCCAGCCATATTACTGGCGACTGGTCTCGGAATCTTCATGAATAAGCGAATTCCTGCGAAGAAATTCGAAAGCTATTTATTCTTTATCATCATTGCGCTAGGTGTACTATTATTGCTGCCCCATGGCTGAAAACCAATAAAAGCCTGATTTCTCATTGAAACACCGAGAAACCAGGCTTTTTGCAGGATTAATAGAATCATAGTTGAATCGTCAACCCCGGATATCCCGTTTGTTATATCCGATAAAGCCAACAGTCAGTAATACTATGGCTATGATGGTAAGTATGAATACCTTCATGAAGTCCATCTCTTCAATAGGAAGTTTCGGAATATGGCCAAATGGTGTTAGTTTACCCATCCATTCCGGAAATTGAAGCATTCCCCCTAAATAAACGACTAAGATTGAGTATGTCAAGTAAAGCCAAGTCAAGCCAGATAATTTCGGTGCAAAGCCAATAAACAGCACAGCGAGACCAATCATGATCCACATTGCAGGCAGGTAGACCATTGCTGCGCTATATAAAGTGCCGAAAGCAATCCCTTTATCCATCACCGAATTCCCGACTGCCCAAAGACCGATTGCAGCAAGCGTAATCATGAGAAAACCGGCCATGACGGAGATGATAAGATAGCTGCCCATAAGCCTTGTACGTGATACAGCGAGGCTCAGTAAATGTTCAGTACGATTCTTTTTTTCTTCCCCTTTAAGCTTTAACATCGCCATTAAAGGCGGAATGGTGCAAATCATGGAGATGACTGACATCAACATCGTCAAAAATTGTTCTGTCAGCGAATAGCCTTCAACAGGCGTCAATAGTTCGGCCATCATTTCATTTTTTGCAAAAAAGGATTCCAAATCACCTAAAACGGAACCGTAAGATGCTCCCAAAATGAACATCCCGGCTGCCCACGAAATTAATCCTATACGCTGAAGCCTTAACGCAAGGCCAAGCGGACTTTTTAAAAACGTTGAAGCATATTTCCTGCCTGGTTTAGCCGGTATGAATCCAGCTTCCAAATCTCTGATGCCATTCAAATATAGAGATAGGACAACCAAAGTGATTGCCGCACCGATCGTAAGGATGATGGGCCACCAATAATTTTTCACATATACTTCTGAACCTAAAACCCAACCCAATGGAGAAAACCAGGAAAGGGTTTCATTGCTAACGTCCCCAATCGCCCGAATAAGATAGGAGAGAAGCAATACAGTGATGGAATATCCAATCGTACCTCGCGCACTCTCCGTAAGCTGAGCAAATAATGCCGTTATCGCCGAGAAGAAAATACCTGTTGCCCCTAAAGCTGCTCCATACATAAGGGAACCTTCCAAATCCATGCTTTCAATTCCCAGGGCATACAATCCGAAACCCGTTATTATCGCGATCAATGCATTCGTTCCAAACGATACGGAAATGGTTGCAAATAAATTAGCCAACCGGCCAGCCGGCAAAGAACGGATCATTTCGATGCGGCCGTCCTCTTCATCTGCGCGTGTATGGCGCGTAACAAGTAAAATACTCATTATCCCCACGGCCATAGCAGTTAAGAGTAACATTTGATGCGCCATCATCGCTCCGTTTGTATAGTCATCCAGACCGTAACCTTTCCCCACCATCGCTGTCATTGCAGGGTTCCTCATCGTTTCTGCAATGGTTTGCCTTTCTATCCCAGTCGGATACAGATCGGTGAATGCCATTGCAACCATAAATGAAAGGACCGATAGGGAAATTATCCAAACAGGGATCCGAATCCGATCTTGCCGTACGATGAATCGGGAGAGCCTTCCTGTATTATGATAGGACTGGTTCGCCATTATAACGCACCTCCCGCCCCAGTATCAGAAGTCTTCCTTTCGCCCTCATAATGGCTCATGAATAATTCTTCCAATGTAGGCGGCGCGCTTTCCAATTTCACAATTCCAAACTGGCTTATATACTTCATGACATTATCCAATTCATTTGTATCCACTTGGAATGAAAGTGCTTGATCTTTCTTCACGATATCCCGAACACCGTATACATTCCCTAAAGCAGGGATAGGTTGCTTCGTTTCGACAAGCAAGCTTGTTCTCGTTAAATGACGTAACTCATTCAATGTTCCCGTTTCAATTATTTGTCCTTGCCGAATGATGCCCACTTTATCGCATAATCTTTCCACTTCAGAAAGAATGTGACTGGAAAGTAATATGCTTTTCCCTTCATTTTTCGCATCCAGCACACATTCCTGGAAAACTCTTTCCATCAATGGATCTAAACCTGATGTTGGTTCATCCAATATATAAAGGTCGGCATCAGATGAGAAAGCAGCAATCAAAGCAACCTTTTGCCGGTTTCCTTTTGAATATGTCCCGCATTTCTTGGAAGGATCCAAATCGAATTTTTTTATAAGTTCTTCACGTCTGCTTTTATTGTTTGCCCCGCGTAATTCAACAAATAGGTCAATAACTTCCCCGCCTGTTAAGTTGGGCCATAGGTTCACATCTCCTGGAACATACGCGATCCGCTTGTGAATTTCAACGGCATCTTTCCATGCATCCATGCCAAAAATCTTCGCTTCCCCATCCGTCGCTTTTAAAATCCCGAGCAACACACGGATCGTTGTTGATTTTCCAGCACCATTAGGACCGATGAATCCAAACACCTCACCTTTTTTCACTTCAATGTTCACCCCATTTAAAGCGGTAAACTTTCCAAACTTTTTCGTTAAATCCGTTGTTTTCAATACTGACATTCCTCATCCACCTCTTCCTCATTGGATTAAATTCGAAAGAAATTATGAAATATTTTAATTGATTTAGTTCATAATATATAAAATAATAATTCCTGACAATAGTTTATGAACTTATTTTATTGTTCTATTACATATTTTTAATTAAACTAAAGTTGAGGTGAAATAAATGGACGGGTTTCAACGCCGCAGGGAACAAAAAAAACTGAATATACTAGAGGCTGCCTTAGCTTTATTCATGGAGTATGGTGTCCAAAAGATTTCTATTGGAGAAATAGCCAAAAAAGCAAATGTATCTCAAGTAACGATATATAATTACTTCGAAAGTAAACATAACTTGATTCATGAGGTTTTTATTCATTATACAAATAAGGCCTTGGATGAATTTGAACAAATACTTAATAGCAACATGGCTTTCCCTGAGAAAATAAAGCAAATCATGTTTACTAAGAATGAAACTGCGAAACAAATTCATGAAGATTTTTATCAATATTTAATGAGGGAATACACTTCCGGAGTCAATTATATGGAAAAAATATATACAGAAAAGGCACTGCCACGCTTTATCGATCTGTTTAACCAAGGGAAGGAACAAGGATATGTTGATCCAAACTTATCTAATGAAGCGATTTTATTTTTTATAAAAGCGATGACTGAATATATCCAACGGGAAGAGGTTTATCAAAGCATCCTGCCTTTGACTGAGGATATCATGAAGATTTTGTTTTATGGGATAGTCGGAAAAAAAGATGAATGAACCAAAACCCCGGAATTAAAAAAACGGTGTGAATCGATATCTCCAATTCACACCGTAAAATCTTTTTTAAGCTCATTCAATTCCTTTGCCAAAATGGATTTCCTTAATCCTCGTTGGCGAATGAGTTCTTTCATTTCATCTGGACTTTGATAGGAAAGCCTGAAGTGGTAGTAATTAATATGCTCGATGATGGCAAAAACATAAAGAAATAAATACCAATAAATTCCTGATTCAACTGCTTTTAATTGATAAAAAAAGACTACTATTCCTGTGGCTATAAGGAATAGGTTGACCCTTTTAAAGAATAGAAAAATCCGTAATTGCGTATAAGGTAAATGGGCGTAATCGTTTTCTTTTGCCCGTTTCCATTTAAGAAACCAATATAAACTTCCTTGAAGCAAAATAAATTCCAGCAGGACGAACGCATAAACAGATGAAAATGAGGTTAAGTAGGAATCGGTCCAATCATGTTGCATCAGAAACGAAACCCACAGTACAGCAAAAATCACAGTTGCCATCAATTCGCCTGTATATAAATGAAATAATTTTCTTTTCACCCTTTTTTGCATAGATTCCCCTTCTCACCCCTTAATCAGTTTTCCCATCTATAATCTTCTTGAAGCTTAACCCCACCTTATTTTCCCATATATATGTAATATACGATGGACAAAGTTTTCCGTTTCATGAATTCCGCTATAAATTTCTTTTTTCCGTTAAATGAAATTTCCGATGCATATCAATAATCCAATGATAAAATTGGTAATTATTGTTATATTATAATTGGAACTAGTAATAATCATTCGTTATGGAGGGATTAGTGAATTGAGTCATTTTATACATAATACATTGTCGGGACTAAAAGAATTGTTGAATAAGAAAGACCAAATGAAGACAGTATCAAACGAAGGAGAAGTTGGTAACGTTTCGTGTTCTTTTAACGCTCCGATAAAGACAACTGAAGTTGAAATGTTTGAAAGTGAAAACAATATCAAGCTTCCTGAAGACTACAAGGCATTCTTAACACTCCATAATGGGGCAAGAATATATGAATTGATTGATGACGACGGTGTTAATATAGGGAGCGGTCTTCATTTATTTAGTTTAAATGAAGTAAAAGAGGCTCAAGAACTTGAGATTATAGGTGAACAGGGGATTCCGATTGGACATTTATTGGAAGATTGTTTTCTAATATTAGATAAAGAAAAACTAAAGGTCGGGGATCCTAATTACCTTCATATATTGGAGTTTACAGAGCTTTCATCTCTAAATCTTAATTTTGAAATCTTCTTGGACCGCTACATTATTTCACAAGGTGTACCGTTTTGGAGCTGGCCTATATACACAGCTGAAAACTACTATAGAACCAGGTAAAATAAATAAAAAGAGCGATTGCTAAGAAATGCAGTCGCTCTTTTTTTGTTTCGACTCTTCCATTCAGATCCCGAAAGCCTTTTTCAAAGCATTTTAATTCGTGGTCAATGTTAATAGTTTGGCGGAAGTATAATTATATTTCTCAATTGAAAAATCGAAAACGACTCCTGCTTTTAAAAAGACCGTATTTTCAACAATTAAAGTCGGATCTCCTGGTTGCAAGTCCAAAAGCTTTGCATCATCGTCATTTAGTTTCTCACACGAAATGATTTTATCTGCAAAACCAATATTCAGCTTTAAATCTTCGACTATATATTCATAAATGGAACCATTTGCGATTTCTTTATTCAAAATGGGAATGATGTCTTTATTGAAAAAGGACTCTTCTATTACAATGGGTTCACCATTTAAGTACCTAACCCGTTTGAGGTTATAGATTTTGGTTTTCACATTACATTTCATTTGTTCGGCCAATTTTTCATCAGCTTCTATTAATTCCAACTTCAATACTTTACTTGTCATTTCATCCTTTGCAAACTCTTTGGTCAAGCCATTCATATCCTTCATCGAAATACAGCCAGGTCTGGAAAATTCCCTTAGGAATATGCCGCTTCCTTGAACTTGATATATATAACCCTGTTCAACCAATATATTGATTGCTTTTCTTATGGTATTCCTGCTGACATCGAACTTCTTCATCAACTCTTCTTCAGTAGGTAACTTAGTATTTAATGTATATTTTCCATCTAATATTTCTTTCTCCATTTGTTCTACGACCATTCTATACTTTACACCCATATTTCCATATACCTTCCTCTATACATAATGATTTCGAACGTTTTCGAACAATAGTTTAGACTAAAAGAGAGGTTTTCTTTACAATAGTTTATTTCATAACGATTGTAAAGAAACCTCTGTTTCTTTTTAAATCAACTAACTTTTTCAATTGGGGTTTCTTGTTCCAGCGCTACTTTATCAAGCATTTTAACGAATGGGAAATATACCACGGTAGCCATACCCAATATAGCTAGTTGGACGACTGCCCCTTGCCATCCCGATAATAAAAAGCCTGAAATGATTGGCGGGGTTGTCCACGGGACCTGTACCGCTGTAAATGGATGGATAAACCCTAAAATAATTGAAAAATACGTCATCAATACGGCAATGACAGGTACCAAAACGAATGGAACGATCATTATAGGGTTAAATATGATGGGTAGCCCGAAAATGATTGGTTCATTAATATTGAATAAACCTGGAACCAGCGACATTTTAGATAACTGATTCACTTGCTGTGATTTAGCGACAAGCAGCGCTGCTGCAATTAAACCTAATGTTATGCCCGCACCACCGAATTTCGCGTAAATATCCACTAGCTGAACCGTAACGATTTTTGCATTTCCGCCTACGGCCAACGTGTTACCGGCATCTATGACAGCTTGATTCGCCAAGGCATTTGAAGTTAAAATAGGTGCCATGATTCCCATGACGATATTCGGACCGTGTAATCCAAACCACCAGAAAATGGAGATTAATGCCATGATAATGATGATTCCAGGTAATGTATCTGATAGATTTTGCATGGGGATCTGTAATACTTTATAAATGATTTCAGTCATTGATACGCCTTGAATCTTATCACAAATGAGGAAAATGAACATCGATAATAACATGATCACAAATCCAGGAACTAATGCCGAGAAGGCATTTGAAACACCAGATGGCACGCTTTCCGGCATTTTGATCCTGATATTTTTTTTGATGAACCATGTGTAGATCGCACCGACAGCCAACCCTACCAATATGGATGTTATCATCCCTTGTCCGCCTGTCCAGGCTTTAGGAATGACTCCGCCAACCACTTCCCCAGAAGGACTTTCAACAAATGAATTGCTGAGAATCAAAAATGAAATGATACCGATTATCCCTGCTGGAACGGCTTCAATATTGCTTGTTTTCACATAGGAGTAAGCGATTCCAAAAACGGCTATGAGAGCAAGAATGTCAAAAGTGGCTCCTGTAACTTGATTCAATGGCACCATCCAATCTGCACCAAATAAATTAGCCATGATTTCATTCCAATTCTTGATCGGCAGGTTTGCTATTAATAAGAAAATGGAGCCAATAAGTGTCAATGGCATCGTAAGTACGAAACCATCCTTAAGTGCGACGGTTGCTTTTGCATTTGAAAATTTCATGAATGCAGGCATCATTTTCTCGAATAGTTTTTCGATACGCGACATAACTACCCCTCCTAGTCAATAGTGAATAATCCTTACTAAGTAAGACTGACCTTATCCTGGAAATAGATTAGGTCAGTCTTTTTCATGATGACTGAAAGCGTTACAGCTCTTCTCCTCTTGTTTCAATAATGTGCTTATACCAATGGAACGATAACTTCTTCTTCCTTTCCAAATTATTTTTATGATCCACGTAAATAAAACCGTATTGTTTTTTATAGCCGTTTAACCAGCTTAATAAGTCAATGACTGACCAAGCATAATAGCCTTTTAAGTTAATTCCTTCACTTATTGCACTTTTAATCACTGTTAAATGCTCTTCAATATACTTGATTCTTGGGACATCGACAATTTCACCATCTATGATCGGATCTTCGTCGCCTAAACCATTTTCAGTGATATAAAGTTTTACATCGCCATAACGTTCCTTCAGCATCCTTAAGCCATCCAAGAACCCCTCAGAAGAAATTTCCCAGCCCCATTTTGTATATACTTTATCCTCCATCATGACCGTTCTGTATACACCGTCGAATGATGGGTTGCCAGGTTTTCCGGTCGCCTTATCACGATCAATTTTCGTGCTTTCAATCGTTCCATTAATTTTGGCTACCCTTGCTGGCTGATAATAATTCAAGCCCATGAAATCATTGTAATCAGCCGTATCCTTCAACAAAGTCAACTCTGCTTCTGTCCAATCAGGTGTCAGGCCTTTTTCCTTTAAGGCATCCACTACATAACTTGGATATTCCCCTTTTAAAATCGGATCATAATACCAAAATGTTTGATAGTGATTCGCATGCATCGAGGCAAAAATATTTTCTTCTTTGCCGTCAATGCTAAAAGCGGGGTTAAAAACATGTGTTATGCCAATTTCGCCGAATTGCCTTAAGTTTTTATAGATTTGAACGGCTTCAGCATGAGCCACGAATACATTATGAGTAGCTTGAAAGTATTTTTTTTGATCGTTTACAAGTCCTGGTGGATGGGCTCCATTCAAATATCCTAATGTGCAGAATACAACGGTTTCATTAAAAGTTATCCAATGTTTAACCCTGTCACCGAAAGCCTCGAAACAAACCTCGGCGTATTTAGCGAATGCACGTATCGTTCTTTTATTCACCCAGCCCCCGTCCGCTTCTAAATTCTGTGGTAAATCCCAATGGTATAGTGTAACGAACGGGACGATTCCATATTTCAAGCATTCGTCTATGACATTATTGTAAAATTCGATTCCTTTTTCGTTTATTTCACCGTCACCGTCCGGGATGATGCGCGCCCAGGAAACTGAAAATCTATAAGACTCCAATCCCATTTCTGCCATTAGTTTTATATCTTCTTTATATCTATGGTAATGATCAATCGCTACATCACCGTTTGTATTTTCGAATGTTTTACCTGGAATCTTTGAAAAGACGTCCCAATTACTCAGCCCTTTTCCATCTTCATTCCAGGCACCCTCCACTTGATATGATGCAGATGCAGCTCCGAATAAAAAGTCTTTTGGAAATTTCATGTTGTACCTCCCACTATTGCTTTTTCACTAGATTCAATGCGGTTTCTAAAACCTTCTTGCCGTTCATCATGCCGTAGTCCATTGTATTTATCACCTCGACAGGAACAGATTTCGGTTCGCAAACGGCTTTTGCTTTAGACAGAAGGAACTTAACTTGTGGTCCTAATAGAGCCACATCAATTGAATCTGCGATCTGTTCCAATTCAGATTCTGGATATGCATTGATTTCTACTTCCAAACTATTTGCTTGAGCTTCTTTTTTCATTTTTGTCACTAACATACTTGTTGACATTCCTGCCGAACAAAACAAACCGATTTTAACCATTTTCATTTCCCTCCAATTTTTCTTTTAATGCATTTATATCTTTTTGCATCGAAATTAGATTGTTTAATAGTTCTTTCACTAGAATGGCATTCATTAAATGATCCTGAGCATGAATCATTAAGATGCCAATATCCGTTTTGTTTCCATTTGCCTCATTTGTTATTAATCTAGTTTGGGCTTTATGTGCTTCTATTAAGGCTGCTTCCCCTTGATGTATCAATTCCTCTGCTTCTTCATATTTATGGTCCCGCACAAGGGAAATCGCTTGATAAAAGTTGGATTTGGCATCTCCCGCTCCAGCAATCAAGCCAAATATGATCATCTGTACATCTTCTTCAGAAGTATAAGGCATCTATAATACCCCTCCATTTCATAAGAATGATTTATATTTATTGGTACAAATTCATTGGTATGAATATAGTATAAAACGTACACACAGAAATGTAAACGCTTATATTCTATCTATTCAAATAATTTCTTGCGTTTTTATTCAGCAACAAAGGAAGCCAATCTTTTTGATTGGCCCCTTCCTTCAATCTTGGTGTTCATTATCTTTGCCATTGGTAAGTAGCCACGGATTTGGCCGGCAGCTCACCCTTGATTTGTTCACCCTCGCTAATGAACTTGAATTTTTGAGGTTCATAGGATTGATTGATAACTATAGATACAAGTGTCTTTTGGTCAGGACTTAAGAATGTTACATTTGTAACCGTATCCGAAGAACCATAATCACTTTCAACACGAGTGAACCCTGGCTTAACAAACTTGGAGAAATGCCCAGTTAAATAATATTCCGGAGTCAACCAGTAATTATCCCTATCAGCTGAATCTTGAATCAATAGTGTAGGATCCGGCTGACCCACCCATTGATGCGTTTGAATGTCGCTATCCAGCATGACCACCCAGGAATTATAACTCCTCGCCCAGTTTCTCATGTATTGCGCAATTCGATCCGCGCCATACGTTCCCCAAACTGCACGCTCCGTTAAATACACGTTTTTCTGTGGGAATAAGTTGTGTAATCTAGTCATTTCAGACAAGGATCCGCCGTAATCGTGGAAAGCCGTACCATCTAAAGCATCATAGGCTCCCTTATCTTTTAACAATTGTTCCGCGTATGCTCCTGTATCACTTGGGTTATGATCAAATCCCCAAAGTTTTACATGCTTGAAACCGTTGTTATCGAGCTCTTTTCTTAGGAGTGCCGCTAATTCCGCTGCCTGGCTGTAAGGCATATTGGTACTCGGGTACTCAATCTCCAGCATCGGTTCATTTTGCAAGGTCATTGCACTTATATCGATTCCCTGTTTCTTATAGGCTTGAAAGTATTTCAAATAATATTTTGCCAGGATTGGCAGGTATTCGTCTTTCACATGTCCTTTGATCATGCTGTCAGACGTTTTCATCCAGCCTGGAGGACTCCATGGGGAGGCAAAGAATGTAACATCCGGATTGATTTCCTTAATTTGTTTTAACGTTTCAATAATCTTATAATCAATATCCTTTTGGATTGAAAAATGCTTCAGATTGACATCCGTTTTCCCTGGCGGCATGTCGTCATACGTATAAAATTTCTGTGCCGTGAAGTCAGATGTGCCAATCGTTGTTCGAATAAGGCTCATTCCGATGCCTTTATCCGGATCTATCAATTTATCGAGAACTTCCTGTCTCTTATCAGGGGACATTTTCGTCAAATTATGAACGGTCGACTCATCCATTGAAGAACCGATTCCCAATATGCTTTGGTATTGTTTGGTCGGATCAATGTTTATGGTGGTAAGATTGGATGCATCCGGTTTGGTGATATCCATTTTTTCCTGCTTGGATAACTTCTTATCATCTGGTTGATACCTAGAATCAAAGTACCAAGCAACATCACTTGGTTCCCGTTCATTCGTGATCCATGATTCAACTGCCTTTGCTTTAATAACTTCTGCGGGTACATCCTCAGTCGGAGGAGGTGTTGCCGGAATATTGCCAACCCGCTTAAAATCGAACCAGTTTAAGTTCAATGATCCCTCGATATATTCAAATTTGATCTTTTGTTTACCCTTCTTCAAGATGACGCCATCAACCGTAGATGTGTCCCAATTTTGCCATCCTCCAGTGGATCCGACTCGTAACTTACCAAGCAGCTTCTTTTCTTCGCTAACGATATTAATCCCGGTTTGACCACTTAGATTGGCCGCATAACGAAAATCGGCTTGATAAAGGCCATCCTGTTCAACATTTATTTCGTACTCCAACCAATCTCTTGCATCCGCATACCCCATATTTAATGACTCTTCAGATGAATTTTCCGTTTGCAATCCGTATTGGGCGGCAAAATCCTCTGCTTCAATTTTCCCTGGTACTTTTAAGCCAGGCTTTTCAGGGAGCTCTGGTTTTTCAGGCAGCTTTGGCGTGGCCTGCTTCTTCGTCAGACCATATCCATAATTAAACATAAAATGATCCTTTTTGTTTTCCCTATTTTCATAGGCTTCCAAATAGAAAGGCCAACTGACTGGCAATTTACCTGAAAATTCCTCACCACCGAGCAAGACATCTGCAACTCCTGCACCCTCAGTACCAGGAAGCCACGCTGCAACCAAACCTGACCAATCTTTCATTTCATCCGTAATGATCATCGGCCGGCCAGATACTAATACGACAACGATCGGAATATTCGGATCTGCCTTGCGGACATTCTCCAATGTTAATAGATCCATTCGATTTAAATGAAGATCAGTGGCATCACCATCAGTTTCTGCATATGGTTCTTCACCTACAACAACGATAGCAACATCATTTCCTTTTGCTCCTCTTCCATGTTTGTTATAAGTGATTTTCTTTTGTTTTCCACCAACTTCTTTTAATCCTTCTAGAATAGTCGTACCCTCAGTCGTATCACCTGATTTCCCTTGCCATGATATCGTCCAGCCACCCGACTGCTTTCCGATATCATCAGCGCTTCTGCCTGCCACAAATATTTTGTCCATTTTCTTTAATTGAGAAAGAATCGGTTTACCATTCACTTTATCATTTTTTAATAGGACTAGAGATTCACTGACGGATTGACGCGCTATTTCCCTGTTCTTTTCAGACCCAAATGACTTAGCCAACTTTGGATCTGTCATTGGTTTTTCAAAAACACCAGACTCAAACTTGACCCGAAGAATCCGTGTAACGGCATCATCTAGCCTTTTTTCTGAAATTTCACCTTCATTCACCAGTTCTTTTGTAAGTTTAAGTGTCTCTTTCCAGTTTTCAGGCTGCATCAACATATCGACCCCAGCATTCACTGCCACTTCAATCTGCTGCTTTAACCCGGAAACCGCATTCCCATTTTGATCCTTCGTGATTTGCTGTATCCCATACCAATCAGAAATGACAAATCCCGTAAAGCCCATATCCTTCTTCAATACATCGGTAAGCAGCCGTTTGTTCGCATGCATTTTCAACCCTTCAATACTATGAAAAGAAGCCATCACCGTTCTGGCCCCTGATTCAATAGCCTCCTCATATATCTTCCTGTCATTCTTAAGTATCTCTTCTTCTGTATACTCAGTCACATCACCTTGATTGACTCCGCCTTTTGTATATCCTTCACCAATGAAATGTTTAGCGGTAGCTAAAACATTTTCCGTTTTCTTAAGGTTTTTGCCTTGAAGCCCGTCAATATAGGCTGCACCCATGTTGGCAACGAGTTTTGAGTTTTCTCCAAACCCTTCATACGTTCTTCCCCATCGGATGTTTTGGACATTGGCCATTGTAGGGGCAAACGTCCAATTCACGCCTGTAGATTTGATTTCTGATGCGGCAGCATGTCCAATTTTCTCTATTAATTCTGTATTCCTAGTGGCACCTAAACCAATATTATGCGGGAAAATGGTAGCGCCTTTTACGTTATTATGACCGTGGACAGCATCTGCTCCATATAATAGTGGAATGCCCAATCGGGTAGAAACAGCTCCGGATTGATATGAATCCACTAAGTTTGACCACTTTTCACGGGTGCTGTTTTCCTCCTTTCCATCCGGAAAAGAACCTCCCCCGCTTAATACCGAACCTAATTTATATTCCTTTACATCATTTGGGGTTACTGAGGCTCGCTCAGCCTGGATCATCTGACCGACCTTTTCATCGATTGTCATTCGTTTTAACAAATCTTTGATTCTTTCTTCATCAGGTGCCTTCTCGTTCATATATAATGGTTTCCCTGCTTGCTTCGCCTTGACTGTTCCTGATATATTCCCGACGAACAAAGTAAAGGTAAAAATACACAAAATTATTATCGTAATGGTTTTTCTCATTTTTCTCCTCCATTATTTGATTTAGATTACTTTTTGCTTCTGATCCAGGTAAATCTCAAAACGAAATGAAGATGCATGTCACCCCCTTTAAAGAAAGATATGAAATATGTATCTGCTAATCTAAAACTCAGAAGATGATGATCGGATAAAAAACAGAATGTTCTGAATTCAAAAACTACTCTTCATTAATGACTTCCATCCTTAATTAAAGGGAATTCTGGCATTTTTAATTCAGATTGATAAGTATACATTAAATTCATTGGTATCAATTTATAGGTACAAGTGAATTATATAGCGTTTACATAAAATTGTAAACGCTTTTTTCACTTGCAGATCAAGTCAACAAAACAGGATAATATCTGCCTTTGATAGACTGGTTCTCTTTAATGGCTCTTTCTTACTCTTTCTAAAATTAATAAAACTTCAATTATATTTTTTACTAGGCTTATGGAATTGAACATGTTCCATATCCTCGTGCTGTTCCTTATTTCAACAAAAAAAAGAGACATCAAATCGTTTACGATAGGATGTCTCAAAATCTATTCAATTATCATTTTACCTGTTCCCCAAACTTGCAGTTGTTTATAAATCCTTCATTCTCTTTAATGTGTAAACAAAGTATTCCCAGTTGTTTATGGTCGAAGGGATGCTTAAGTGTTCTTCAGGTGTATGTACGGAAAACATATCCGGTCCGATTGAAACAGTATGCAATCCTGGTATCTTATCTATGAATACTCCACACTCGATCCCTGCATGTACTGCGATGATTTCAATATCTTCATGATATTTTTCTTTGTATGTCTCTTCAAATAATTTCTTGAGTTTCGAATCAGGATTATAGGGCCATTCCGGATAATCCGCGTCAACCAATAGCTCGCACCCAAGCATGTCGGCAATCGCCTTTGCTTGCGTGACCATATTATATTTGATGCTTTTGACCGAACTCCTGATTTCACTTTCGAATATCATTTCCGCTTCATTTGTTGTAACGACACCTAGATTCGTCGAACTTTCCACTAATCCTTCTATTCCCATGCTCATTCCTTGAACGCCATGCGGGATTACCAGTAAGGAGGTAATGGCTTTTGTCACCGTCTCTTTGGAAAAAACGGTTGAAGAAACGGTTTCAATCTTTTCAAACCTGATCGATACTTCAGGGTCGGAAGATTGCAGTTCATTTTTATAAGTATTTTCCCATTGCTGGAGTCTCTCCGTTATCTTCTGAACATCTTCTGCATGAATCAGTACAGTTGCCTCTGCTTCACGAGGAATTGCATTCCCTTTCAGGCCCCCGTTCATTTGCTGTATGTAGCAAGGGAAGTCTGTCGTTAATCCATGTAATACTCTGCCCAAAAGTTTATTGGAGTTCCCTCTTTCCTTATGGATGGACATACCGGAGTGTCCGCCCTTCAACCCTTTAATCCTGATGTTATAAGATACAGCATCAACAATAGAAGCCAATTCCCATCCGATTGGCAGGACCTGCCGAACGCGTATTCCTCCTGCAGAGCTGACCAGCAGCTTTCCATCTTCCTCCGAATCGATATTGATCATCATTTTTCCCTTGAAGTGAGCCGGATCCACGGCAAGAGCACCGTTCATTGTCGTTTCTTCTTCAGTCGTTATGACTATCTCAAGAGAAGGATGCGGAATATCATTTGCATCCAATAATGCCAAAGCATACGCAACAGCAATTCCATTATCCGCCCCCAATGTTGTATCCGTCGCATACAACTTGTCTCCCACAATCCTTAATTGAAGCGGATCTTTCTCAAAATCATGAAGCGTACCCTTGTTCTTTTCGCAAACCATATCCATATGCCCCTGGATAATGACGGTAGGTGCACTTTCATATCCAATTGTGGCAGGCTTTTTGATGATGACATTCAGCGCCTCATCCTGGATCACCTCCAGGTCCCTATCCTTAGCGAAGTGAACCAGATAGTCACTGATCGCTTTTTCATTAGCCGATCCTCTCGGGATTTTGGAAATGGCTGCAAAATAATGAAACACCGGATGGCTCGATAATTCTTCTAAAGTGCTATACATGGAAATACACCCTTTCATTTAAAATATTTGTACTGCCTCTCATCCTTTTACTTTTCCAGAACGGAACACTGCTACTCTCGTGAACAATGGATACAGAACGTACCCCAGATAAACACCACTCATATTCAGGATAAGGTCATCGACATCCAAACTTCCGCGCCGAAAAACAAACTGACAGATTTCGATGCTCGAAATCGAAAGTAATGGATAAAGCAATTTCCTTTTAGCGGAGGGCTCTTTCCCTTCCCTGGACAACAAATACAGCCCGAATGGAATGAACAGCCCCACATTGGCGCTAAGGTTATAAAATGACACAAGCCCGTTCATTTCGTTCGATAAATATAAAAGAATCGTAGAAAAAGGAATCAAATTATACGAATATACCTGCCCTTCCGGTCGAAAGAACAGTAAAACCAATAATGATAAACTGTAGCCAAACAATACTGCCTGCCATAAAAGGCGTGGAATTCGGACCGTTTCACCTCGAAAAAAAAGAACCGTAAACGAAACGAAAAGAAGTATACAAAACCAGACAACGATGATTACTAAAGGATTCAAATATAATCGGAGCTGAAGGAAAAAAGGCAAACCGCACAAAAACAATGCTTGCGACAGCAAAAGGGAAAGCATGACCGATTTTAGAGACATATAACTCCCCCCTTCTATTTCTTTCCAAATCATTGCATATGCTTATATCCTAGGACAACTTTAAGAACCCGTCAATAAACTGCATTAACCTGTCAGTAGAAAACCGTCCGTCGAGGGGACGCTTTTTCGAATATATCAACCGATGGGAAGGATAATTCGGCCTACTTCCGGTAAAACAAAAAAGCCGGTTCCCCATGTTCGGGAATCCTGCTTTTTTGTTTAATGATAAGTTCATTTTATAGTGCACGGTACTTTTTCAAACTAATAATATTGATGGTGATAAAAACGGCTGCAAATGCAAGGAGAATGAGGAGATCCAGTAATACCTCATTGAACGTGAAGCCTTTATACATAATGCCGTTCATGGCATCCGAGGCGTAATAGAGAGGCATGATCTTGCCGATTTTTTGCAGCCAGTCTGACATTCCATCCAATGGGAAAATCCCTGTAAAGAAGACTTGCGGCACGATGACCAGTGGAATGAATTGTACCATTTGGAATTCAGATGTCGCGAAGCTCGATAATAATGTACCAAGCGATAATGCAACGAGCGCGACCAGTATATTGGTCAGTAAAACGAGCCAAATGGAGCCAACAAGGACGATATCCAATACATTGACAGCATATAGTACGACAATTATGGTTTGAACGAGAGCAAATAAGCCATATCCGATCACATAGCCCGCTACAATTTCGTATCTTTTAATCGGGGTGGCAAGCAGCCGTTCCAATGTACCACTTGTCCGCTCTTTCAAAAGCGCAATCCCCGCTATTAAAAATACAAAGAAGAAAACGAAAAAGCTGACGAGCATCGGACTGAAAGTATCAAAACCCTTTGTGCTGGCATCCCCGTATACATATTGCTTCTCAATTGAAGGAGTGTTTTTTTCATTCCCTTGCAAAGCCTGCATCATTTGCATTTGAATGGCCTTTGCACGTGATGGTTCGTCGTTCAATAGTGTCAGTTTCATTTTGCCATTTTCAACATGCAGCCAGCCATCCGAATCATTTTCAATCATTTTTTCCTGTGAAAATTCCTCAGCAGCCGTTACTTGAAAATCCGCTTGTTTCAATGCTTTGACCATGGTTTCATCACTGCCTGTAACAACGAGTTTCAAATCACTTGCTTCTGTATCGAAAATAAAATACATGAGCGTTAAAATGAGCAATGGAGCCAGGAAAAATAAAGCGAGTGTCCTTCGATCCCGGCGCAGCTGCTGTGTAATTCGAGTAACTAGAGAGGCAATTCTCATTTTTGGCCACCTCCAATCCTTAAAAAAACATCATCAAGCGTTTCCGCGGCAAATTGTGTTTTTAAAGCTGCCGGGGTTCCTGCCGCGATGATTTCACCTTCACGCAGCATCGCCAGTTTATCGCATCGTTCCGCTTCATCCATTACATGCGTCGTGATGATGATCGTCTTATGATCTTCATTACTTAAACGCTCAAGTTCCTGCCAAATTGATTGTTTCAGCAAAGGGTCTATTCCTACTGTCGGTTCATCCAAAATGAGAATCGCCGGATTTTGGATGAGTGCAACCGCCAGTGACAGACGGCGTTTCATTCCCCCGGAATAATGCGCAACCCGAACATTCAAGTCATTCGTCAACTGTACGATTTCAGCTGCATATTGAATGCGTTCCCTTCGTTCCTTTTTCGAAAAACGATATAGCTTCGCAAAAAATTCGAGATTTTCAGCTCCCGTCAGTTCTGTATATAAAGCATCGGACTGTGCCATATAGCCGACATCCATTAACAGTGCTTCATTTGGCACTTCATGATCCAGAACTGTGACTTTACCCGCATCGGGCTTAATCAATCCGACAATCATTTTAATCAAGGTCGTCTTTCCGCATCCGGATGGACCTAGCAAGCCAAAAATTCCGCTTTTTTCAATATTCAGGCTCAATGGCTGAATGACCTTTTTCTGATGAAAACCTTTGGCAATTCCTTCAATGGAAATCGCGTTTTTCAATGTACACACATCCTCCCTCTTTAATTAACACGGTGTTGAGTGTATCATCATTCTAAGGCAGCATTTGGTCTAATACAATCAACACATTTGGAAAAATGTTCAGTGAAGGAGACATTCCATGGCATCGATTCATGAGGATATGGTACAAAAGACGAAAATGCAGATACAATATCATTTCATTGCACTCGTTGAAGCAGAGGGGTTCTCACATGTATCAGTGAAGAAAATTGCAGAGCGCGCCAACATTAATCGGGGTACATTCTATTTGCATTACACAGATAAATATGAATTGATGGATCACTTACAGCAGGAATTGTTAAATGAACTTCAAACTCGCATTACTGCCATTTTGCCGAAAGAGGCTTTTATGGCTCTTCATCAACAACAGCTTTACCCGCCCTTCATAGCGATTTTTCAATTCATCAGTGAGCATGCCCACGCTTTGAGGGCCATTCTTGGCGATCAGGGCGATCCTTCTTTTGCAAAAAAAATAAAGCGCGTATTCGGTGAAGTACTATTGGAGCGTTTGATCAGCCATCATCCTGCAGCTAAAGATGAAGCATTCCGCATGTATATGCACGCCTTCATGACATCGGCGATTTTAGGGGTGATACAGGAGTGGCTGGAGAATTGTGAAGAGCAGACGGCGGAAGAAATGGCGAAAATCCATTTTCAAATCTTGAACTTCATCAGCCAATTGCGCACATTCATACAATGAACGATCAAAGGCATGTTCCATCAACATACCTTTAAATCTGATTACATCTTGGCTTCCGCTCCTATATTACCAACGGAATAATACCTGCTCTTAGAGATGCTCATAGCAAAAAAACTCATTTAAAATAAATGAGTTTAAAAGCAAAACAAGATATGGATTTTTCGCTCAGCGTTCCCGGATAGAGCACAGGGATTTCATAATTGAATACCTAATGATGTTAGGATTTTAGTTGATTTACCTTAGGGAAAACAATTTTAAAAACGGATTCTTTTTCTTATCCGTTATCCTTAACTCATCCATGATGATTTGATCCTCATGATCGGCTATCCATTTCCTTAGTGCATCTTTATCCTGGCATTGTGTTAAATATGTCTGGCCACCCTTGCCTGTAGCATTAATAACATATCTATTGAACGTCTTCTCCATAATTGCCCGCCTTTTTAATAAAATATGTTGAATTTTTAAATACGAATGCAATGCTTTTTTTCTTTATCATTTACAAAAGAAACATAATATATATTACAAATTTTGATTGGCAAATAGTGTGTTCTGCTTGAAAGTATTGAATAAAGTACATCGATGCTGGTTATCATAATCGGATTAATCGAACCTATCATAATGTGCTAACTAATATTTGTCAATACGTTTTTAAAATGTAAATGAAACGTAAATTTTCAGTCTTGTTAAAGAAATATTTTTTTACGATTTAGGGGTTTACAACTGCTAAATGATGGGAGTAGAATACGTTTATCAATTTAATGCATTTCGGCCTAAACTCAAGGGAATTGAGTACGGAGGACCCAATCAATTGGGGTTAATTCTGCCTTGCAGAAGGGATGAGATCAGCTCTTTCGCCATCCTACCCGTCAGCTAACTTCGTCGGCTAAAGCGAAGGAGGTCATAAGACCGCCTATTTCGGGAGTTTATTTGCACGCTTTTTGTGGCAAAATAACTGTTCGTTGTTTTCGCTGGTCTTTTTATTATGCCTTTAAAAAGATTTCTGAAAGCAGATTGATGATTAAAATCGCATACAGTTTCACACAATTTTTTTAGGTAGGGATGATCATTTGAGAATGAAAAAAAATTTATTGGATCCGCCCAAAATACTTGTACTAGGCTTTGCCATCCTGATACTTATTGGGGCCTATTTATTAACCCTGCCGATATCCACAGAAAATGGAAATGGTCTTTCTTTTCTGGATGCTTTATTCACCTCGACTTCCGCTACATGTGTAACAGGACTGGTCGTAGTGGATACAGGAACGACCTTCACCACTTTTGGTGAGTTGGTCATCTTAACACTGATACAGATAGGCGGTTTAGGGTTCATGTCATTTGCGACATTTTTCTTTTTCCTTTTAGGCAAAAAGATTTCTTTAAAAGGCAGGTTACTCTTGCAGGAATCCTTAAATAATCTATCCATGGCAGGTGTAGTCAGGTTAGTGAAACGGCTTTTAATTTTCACGGCAATCATTGAGGGCATGGGTGCCCTTATTCTATCGATTCGCTTTTCTTTTGACATGCCAATCGGCAAAGCAATCTATTACGGGGTTTTTCATTCCATATCGAATTTCAATAATGCCGGCTTTGATTTAATGGGGGAATTCAAGAGTTTGACCCCTTATGTATCGGACCCCTTCGTGACCCTTACGGTCGTCTTCCTCATCACGTTTGGCGGAATAGGTTTTATCGTGATGAATGAAATATACGAATACCGTGATACCCATCGTTTATCCATACATACGAAGATTGTTCTGACGACTAGCTTGGCACTTACGATTGCCGGCGCAATTTTAATCTTTTTATTCGAGTTCGGCAATGCCAAGACATTGCAGCCTTTATCTTTCATGGGTAAAATGCTGTCATCATTATTTCAATCGGTATCACCAAGGACGGCAGGCTCCAATACGCTGAATATCCCTGATTTAACTCAGCCTACATTACTGCTCATCATTTTCTTGATGTTCGTCGGGGCTTCACCCGGATCGACTGGCGGCGGGATTAAAACGACTACATTGGCAACGCTTGTCGGAACGGTTTGGTCACAGATTAAAGGAAAGGGTGATGTGGTATTATTCCGGCACCGCATTGTGAGTGAAACGATCTTTAAAGCATTGTCCGTTACATTCATTGGCGTATTCATGGTTTCAATCATCTCCATTCTGCTGACCATCACTGAAAGCGGAAGTGACTTCTTGATGATTTTATTTGAAGCCACTTCAGCATTTGCCACCGTGGGACTTTCAATGGGTTTGACCCCTGAATTATCACCGGTTGGCCGGATGCTCATCATTTTCACGATGTTTGCAGGCCGTGTGGGTCCTTTGACTTTGGCCTTTGCCATCGCTATGAGGCGCAAACCAGATCCGTTCCGACGTCCAAAAGGGAAAATCATGATTGGTTAAACATAAATGAAGGAGTGTAAAAGATGGGAAAACGACAATATGCCGTGATCGGTCTAGGCAGATTCGGAACCAGTGTGGCCCATAGATTATATACGGCTGGCCAAGAGGTATTGGGTATTGATGTCAACGAGGAAAGAGTCGAGAATGCGGAACTGAGTGTTACCCATGCTATCATGGCGGATACGACTGAAGAAGAGACATTGAAATCAATCGGAATCCGTAATTTCGATTGTGTCATCGTAGCCATCGGAAATGACATGCAATCGAGCATTTTAACTACCTTGCTTTTAAAAGAGCTTGGGGTCGATAAGGTCATTGCCAAAGCACTTAATAAAAATCACGGTCAGGTGCTCACTAAAGTCGGGGCCGACTGGGTCATCTATCCTGAGAGGGATATGGGGGAGCGGGTCGCGAATCAACTCCTGTCCCCTAACATGCTGAACTATATAGAACTCTCTAAAGAATACAATATCGAGGAAATCATCCTCCCCATGAGCATGAAGGGAAAAAGCCTCAGGGAGCTTGATCTACGGGCAAAATATAATATCAGCGTCATTGCCATCGTGAGTAATGGAGAAATCATCATAGCCCCCTCACCGGATCAGGATATCCATGAAAATGATATACTTTTAGTGGTTGGCAATAAAGAAGATCTAGCCGTCTTTGCCAATATTGAATAATCCAACAGGTTCCGGCTCTTGCTTTATGGGCCCTGTACCTATTTGAATGCAGCATCACTTATACATGCGAGAAGACCGCCATATGGAGGTCTTCTCGATGATATTTATAACGAGCATCCCTATGCCCTGGATATGTATGTATTATTTTATCGTACTGATTGCTTGGGCAAGAGTGGACTTTATCGTCACTTTATCAAAAGGCAGATGAAGCTTAACGGCAGTCATGGCTATTTCCGGCCGAAGTCCTGAAAGGGTTGTTTGAATACCGATCAAATGTAAGGATTCAATCAATTGTGACAGCTGGTGAGCGGATGCACCATCAATTGCATGAACGCCCGATAGGTCAATGAAAAGCCTTGTGACATTTTTTTCAGCGCACTTTTGTAATGTGTTTTCAAGCAAGGACATGCCCCTAGTCGTGTCAATATCGCCTATCAGGGGAAGCAAAGCCGTGTTATCTTTAAGGGAAATGATGGGCGTGCTCAATTCATCGATCGTTGCCTGTTGGGCTTTCATGATTTTATTGGCATATCTATGATTCGCTTCCGTAAACCGCTCTATCACTTCACTGAACACCTTCACCACTATCCGATACCAGGAATTTATTTCTTCCTGCGTATATTTATCTCCATGCAATCCCACAAACCGGTCAATATAATCCAGGTATTGCTCTTGCGTTCGAAAGAACTCCCTCAATATAAAATAGATGGGTGTGTTTAAATGCTGCTCATCCTGACCGATATCTTCAATCCAATCACCAAGCCAATTAAAGAATTCCCTCTCTTCTGTAACAAAGACCTGAAAGAAACGTAAATGGAATTCATTATTTTGCTGCTTAAGTTTTTTAATCACTTTGAGATCGGTTGAGCTATAAACCCCCGCCTTATCGTTCTTATTCAATGTTGCGTACCAATCCTCAGTTAATTGTCCTGCCACACCCAATAAAAAGGAATATAGTTCTTTATTTCTATGCATAAGTTTCTCCACCTATTTTTTTTATAAAATAGCATTCCAATTGGTCTCAGTAATCAATAAATCCAATGCAGCTAATTACAGAAATCAGCATTGTCAGGCTATTGAAATATCATCAAAGTAAGCATCGAAGATAATTTCTCAATACATGAAATGTCATGACCTGATACCCAATGGTCCCCTCTTTCCATATACCTTCCCAGCTGTTTTTGAAACCATACAACCACTGTTTTTTTAAAAAAAATTTGCAGGAACCTACATCTATTATTCTGGTAAATCTGCGTTCACCCAAAAAGCATTTTATTATTATAGTTTACCATTTTTATATTTAGTTAACAAATCCTCCCTTTTCTTTATAACAAAAAAGGACCTGCTCCCAGATCCTCCGTTCATCACCATTTCGCCTATCTTATGAGAATTACTTTTTCATAAATAAGGCCGTCCATAAGCCTTGCACCCCAAACGTTTCATCCGATTGTTCCATTTTCCTCATTTTACGTATTTCCAGCACGTCAAATTCCTTGAAGATCATTCTGAGTTTTTCTTCAGTAAAACCTAATCCGCCTTTAAGGCTTCCCTGCCTATATACTTCCCAATCTGAAAGATCTGCACCACCCAATATGCCGCCTTCGACAAAACAAGTAATTGAATACAATCCCTTAGGCACCCTGTGCTAAGACACGAAAAGTCTTAGCACAGGGTTTTTATATGATTATCATTCAACCGCCCATCCTCCTCTGCATGAACCTTTAGACTTCCACTTCAAATTCTTTAACGTAGACGGCATTCCCGGTGATTTCAATATCATATATGTCATGGTTTTTGGTAGCCGTAACGCGGACTCTCCCATCCTTCCCGATTTCATGTCCCTGTTCGATTAACAGGTGCACCTCATCTTCAAGACCATCCTTTATGTATTTTGCATAATAAGCGCCCATTACACCTGAAGCCGTTCCCGTAACAGGGTCTTCAAGCGTACCTGAAAATGGCGAGGAAAAATGCCTGGCATGCATATGGGCATCACTATCATACGTTTCCAGGCAAAAGGGATGAACAGAAGCTCTTGGCATTTCCTTTAATAATTGCGGAAACAGTTTATTGTTCGCCTTCATCCTTTTGAATGAATCGCGTTCTTTTACCGGAACCAGTAAAGTCCATAAGCCTGTACTTCCGTAAACAATAGGTAATTCATTTTCCAGATCTTCTATATCAAGTCCCAGGGAACTGGCCAAGCCGACCTTATCTCCGCTAAACTCTTCAAACTGTGGCGCGGCCTGCTTCATCGTAATGTATACCTCTTGATCCGCGGTCGTATGGATCTTGATTGGCAATATTCCTGCTCCTGTTTCAATCATCAGCTCATCTTTATCCAATAATCCCCTGCTCTTCAGTGCATGGATGGTAGCCATTGTCGCGTGACCGCAGAGATTCATTTCGTGTCCTGGTGTAAAATAACGGATTCTAAGATCCGCAATATCGGACTTCATGGGAAAAGAGGTTTCATTGAACCCCACCTTCAGCGCTATATCCTGCATTTCCTTTTCCGTCAGTCCATCCGCATCTAAAACGACACCTGCCGGATTTCCTTTATTCGGTTTACTACTGAACGCATCGTAATGAAAAACCCTTACCATTTTCAAATCTAACATCTCCTATTAAATGAATGGTGCTTCTTTTTTAATAGTAATTCTATATCTCCATCAAAATCCCTCTTTCGTCCTATACTCAGTGAAACGACCATTGATTTTATTTTCTGACTATTGTACAATTACTCAAATTCATCTAATTGTAAAATTCCATGAAGGGAAGGAGTACGTTATAGCTTCTGTTCCAAAGAGAGCTGGTGCTTTGCTGAAAGCCAGTGTCCAGAATATAACCGAAAATCATCCCCGAGAAGTAAAGCCCAATCTTCAGTAAGCTTTACCGGTTTCCCCCGTTATATGGGACAACGTACTATTGTGCGTTTGTAAAGGGTAGTAATGTGCTCTCGAAGCATTTTATTAAACAAGAGTGGTACCGCGAGTTAAAATCTCGTCTCTTAATGAGACGGGATTTTTTGTTTTTATCATAATCAATGAAAATAACGGAAAAGCAGGTGCAGGAATAATGCAGACACTATTATTCGTAACAGATTTATACTATGAAGCAAAAGGAAGAAATTATTATGAGGAGGATTTGTTCCTTACTTCGAAACTTAGAGAAGATTTTCAATTAGTACTATGCCATCCTGAAGACATTGAAACGTTTGAAAAGGATTTTGACCTAATCGTATTTCGAAATGCCGGTCCAGTCGCCAATTTTAAAGATAAGTATCTAGCATTCCGTAACAGAGTGGCTGCTGGTAATTTGAAAACGTACAATTCATTTGTTGGAAAGGCTGATATGAACGGGAAGGAATACTTAATTGAACTGACGAATGCTCAATTCCCTGTCATTCCGACAATCGATACACTTGAATCCTTAAATAAACTTCCTGATGTGGAAACGTATATAGTTAAGCCGAAAGATGGCGCGGATTCCATCGGTTTGGAATTTGCCACGAAAGAAGAATTGGGAAATAAAATGGATTCAGAATCAAAGAACACATTGGTGCAGCCATTTATCAACTTTGAGTATGAAGTCTCTTTTTATTTTATCGATACGGAATTTCAGTATGCCCTCTATGCGCCTGACAAAGAGAAAAGATGGGAATTAAAAGAATATAAACCTACTGAAGCAGATCTGGCCTTTGCTAAACGATTTATTGAATGGAACAATCTTGATTGGGGAATCCAACGCGTTGATGCCTGCCGGAATGAACAAGGTGAACTTTTATTAGTAGAACTTGAAGATCTAAACCCCTATCTTTCCCTGTTGGAATTAACCGATGAAACACGCCAGAATTTTGTAAAAGCCATGAAAAAATCCTTACAGAAAGCACTTCAGGCTTAGTATAAAGTGCGAGGTAGGTCGAATAACTGCGTCAACGGCGGAAAAAAGTTAGAAGAAAAAATATTGGAAATAGACAGAAGACAAAGAAGAAAATAAAAGAGTGGTGGAAGTTTTAGGATTAAACTTTCACCACTTTATTTATGGACAAATAAGAATCTCACTTGCAAGCTCCGATTTTATGAATCGCAGGCGAGGTTTGCGATCTCTTCTTTTTAGCCGTCATTTGGAAAAACAAAGTTTGATATACTAACCGAATTCCTAAAAGGAGATAGGTAAATGAAAGTTGTATTAAAGTATTTAGTCATTGAACTAAAGAATTAATACCAACGAGTATATAAATATTCCCACCATATACACCTTGAAAGAGAACCTTAACAGTAGCACGTGCAGTATACCCTGCATCATTAACCTGCATAAAGTTTAGTGAAAATAGATTTAAAATGACCTAAGATATTTGACTGCCGTCTCAGCATATATCTCGGCAGATTCTACTAAGTTCTCCACTGAAACCCGCTCATCGTACCCATGGATAGTGTGTTCCAGCCCAGGACCGTAAAGGACGGTATCAATGCCATGGCGCCGGAAGTGACTGGCATCACTTGAACCAAGCAAAAGTACGCTGAAGACGGGTTCCTCCATTCCAAGGACACTCTGGATTCCCAGTTCTATGGCCCTGACAATTGGACGATTCTCTAAGGTCCAGTTCGGGTTAGTACAGGGTACCATTGGCTCTACAACCGCACCTGGCGCTACAGTACTAACAAGATTCCTAGCGACATCAAGTACAAACTCGGGCTTCATACCGAATGGAACCCGGGTATCCACTTTAATGATACACTTGTCTGCGACGACGTTCACATTTGTTCCGCCCTGAATTACACCTGGATTGTAAGAGGGACGATAAAGTAACTGTGACAGTAAGGGATTTCCTAGACGCTGAGATAGGAGCCACTCAGTATTGTACAAAAGTTGACAAGGCTCTGCCGGAGGCGTTGCCTTGAGCTCCCATAGCTTGGTTAGTGCTTCGACCGCGGCTGCCCCTCTTCGTACCGCGGAGATTCCATAAAGCGGTTGTAGGCTGCCATGATCTGTCTGACCTGGTATGATCACCTGCATCCATGCCTTGCCCTTTTCACCGGCATTCGGATGGTGGGGGTCCGTTGGTTCACCAATCAGACAAGCATCACCCTTAATCAATCCCTGATCCAGGAGCGAGGCCACCTCAATGCCGCCAGTCTCTTCATCCGGAGAGGCAATAACTCCTAGGCTACCTTTCAAATTAAGAGTGGGGGCGAACTCCTGAAGTAGTCCAGCCACAAAAATCAGTGATGCCAAGCCTCCTTTCATATCGGAGGCTCCCCTACCCAAAAGCATACCTGCTCTGACTTCTCCTGAGAAAGGATCGAAGGTCCAATGTGAACAATCACCTGCAGGTACGACATCTGTATGTCCACAAAATAGGAGCCGTGGACCAGGCACCCTGGTTAAGGGAGCATCACAGACCACAGTAACCAGCGCATTTTCGCTACGGCGGTGCTCGGTAATCAAGAACCCTTTTGCTGCTAGGTATCGGCTAATATGGCGTCCCATTTCTGCTGACTGCTTCATAAACTCGGGCGATGGATTTTCAGTTGGAATTCGAATAAATGAAGCAGCAAGTTCGACTAATTCCTGTTGCCTTGACCTTATCAGCTGCCGGATTATTCTGGTACTCATATAAATACATCCCCTCCATGTCCAGTATTAGCTGCAGTATTTCTATACTATTCTATGTGCTGTTCCTAGATCATATTTCTGGGGTTAAAAGTGGGGAACATTTGATACATGTTATTTAAAGTCGCGTTCAATGCTATAGTTAAACTTAATTAGCCAAAGATATATAGGGGTAGCGTCCGGAAAATGTGCTTAACGTTGTAAATCCGCATTTTCCTGACGCTACCCTTATATAGTAAATATAAGATTATGTAGTGGTAATGCCTAACCTCCGTTTAGCTAATTATGCTTGACTGGTTTTAGGGTTTTTGACTTGCTGAGGTGAAGCATTGAAACGGCTGGAAGGCACTCTTATCCCCTATGCTCAGGAACCTTCTACCCGAAGGCGCTACTGTAAGTTTTAGAGGTTGCATCAAGCAACCGTCAAGCAGGCTCGATGGACAAGCTATCCCCCCTAAAAAACATTTGTGAGCTTACAAAGTTATATAGATATAGATATAGATATTAATACTAATGCTAAACTTGTCTGTTTAATAACGATAATTAATTAAACAAACATAGAATCAAAAAGGGAGCGGATTTCTGAAATCAACTGCAACCTTTTTACAAATAAAAAAACTGCAGGCAAACTCGCTTTTCTTCGAGTTTGTCTACAGTCTGAAACAACTTTTAATCTATCCGGGCCTTTATTTCAAAAGAGATTTATGCCATTTCCACGCACTTTCAATGATTTCTTCCAAATCTATCGATGCTTTCCACCCAAGTTCTTCATATATCTTATTAGCCGAAGCAACAAGACGGGCTGGATCTCCAGGGCGACGGTCTGCATACTCGATGGTCGGTTTCACTCCCGTGACTTTTTCACAAGTGTCGATTACATCCTTAACCGAAAATCCTTTTCCATTCCCAAGATTGTAGGTGGCCGTATCCTTCTTACCGGATAAAAGGGCTTGAAGCGCGATTATATGGGCTTGAGCTAAATCCGTTACATGGATATAATCACGGATGCAAGTGCCATCTTCTGTGTCATAGTCCGTACCAAACACGGAAATCTTCTCACGTTGACCTAATAAATGCTGTAAAATAATCGGAATCAAGTGTGTTTCCGGATCATGGCTTTCACCGATTTCTGCCGATGCATGTGCTCCGGCCGCATTAAAGTAACGCAAGACGACATAATGAAGTCCATATGCTTTTGCGAAGTCTCCTAAGATCTGCTCTACCATCAATTTCGAGCGGCCATATGGATTAATCGGATTGGTTGGCTGATCCTCATCAATCATATCAACATTCGGTATCCCGTAAGTAGCTGCCGTTGATGAAAAAATGAAATTCTTAACATCATGCTTGAGCATGGTATTCAACAATGTAAGAGTTGCACCTACATTATTTTCATAGTATTTATAAGGATCTTGGACAGACTCCCCAACCAAGCTATTTGCAGCAAAGTGCATAACAGCTTTAATGGGATACTTAAGGAATATATCATTCAAGACCGCTTCGTCCCCTAAATTTCCTTCCACCAAGATGGCCTTCGAATCGACCAGCGAACGAAAACCGGTTGAGAGATTATCCAGAATGACAACCTCTTCAGTATTCACTAACTCTTTTACAAGATGACTTCCAATATATCCTGCACCGCCAACGACCAAAATCATATAGAATTTCCCCTTTTACTTTAAGCTTAAATGAATTCTTGCCAATTTTCTCAACCTATATATGCCATTAGTGTGAGGTCTAATTATAAGAACCTCCCTCATTTTATAAGCATTTATTGAAGGTTTCCATGGCCAATCCATTATATTGGGTGTAATCAAACTTCGCTAGTTTAGGATTATCATTACTAACCATGGTAGATAAGCCCTTTTCCAGTCCATCTATGCTATTTTCGACAAGTAAACCATATTTACCGTTTTCCAAAACGGTTCGGTTAGCCACTATATCAGTAGCCATGATTTTCATTCCTAAAGTCATTGCCTCCAATAATACCATAGGCTGCCCTTCATAATGTGAGGAAAGAACGAAGCAGTCACATTTTTCCATGAACGAAAATGGATTTTCAAGCTGGCCCAAAAGATGAATGGAATGATTTAAGTCCAGCTCATCAATGATTGCCTGCAAATCTTCCTTTAAAGGTCCTTGTCCTAAAATATACAGTTTACTATTTTTGTGTTTTTCATGAAAGCCTGCGAATGCACGAATCAAATTATCTTGGCCTTTTTCAGGTGATAATCTTCCCATATTGACAAAGTTAAAATCATTTTTATCAGGATATGGAACGAATTGATTATTCACTTCCAATCCATGGACCTCTTGTACGCTTAACGCCTGTTTATCGATCCAGCCTATAGATATCCCGTCCAATAATATATGGGCATAAGTGCCAAGTTGGGTAACCGATTCTTTATCGAATTCCACGATCCGGCCATTAAAGCTTGGTCCATTTTCCAAGACCATGGCATCTTGAAGCCCATAAGGCTTATCCCAAATATTATAATCACCTAAGTTAATTTCGGCAGTGCCGCGCACTTCACGTTCTTTTAACAGGATTGGCTCTTCTATGACTTCGAATGCCCCCGTATTTAACCAGCCAATTTTCTTATTATCGATTTCGAAAAGGTAATAGCCGCCTTTGTTGGTTCTGTTATACTTTATGATTCTGACGATTTGCCCTTCAAAATCGATTGCCTTACTCACTCTTTTAGCCTTGTAGTTCGGATAAGCCTTCGTCCAGATCGTATGCTCCTCCGGATTAGTTATTTTTCCGTACTTCTGATTACCCGTGTTTATTTCCTTCAGCGTCCTATTCTCAATCTTATCAATGAACTTTTTATTGTTTTTATAGTTTCTGGATATTATATACTTTCTTTTCATCATGATTTGCAGCTTGTCATTTAAGCTCATGTCTTCATTGATTGTACAATGTTCAAGCATGGATAAAGCCGAATTATCTATCCAGCCTATTATCTTATCTTTTACAGATATTCTGCTATAAATCGAATGCTGGGTTTTTGCTTCCTTATCGACGTTTACAATGATCCCTTTAAAATCTTGACTGCCGGAAACTTTGTACGTTCCTTCAACTTTATACGGCAACGACCAAATATAGTTTCCTCTTGGTCTTACTAACCTCGCAATTTTATCCAATTCTTTTTCATAAATAATGCTGTCTGGCAACAGTTCCACAGCTTCTTCACTAATCCAGCCAATTATTTGATTGTTATGACTGAATTTATAAAAAGTGTTCTGATTAGCATAGGCCTTTCTCGAAATCACAATTTCAGCACCTTCAAATCGTTCTTCCAGTGGAAATTGAGTGGCATTCGAAATTCCCGGAAGGGTATTCCAAACTTGATTATCCTTAACATCTCTTAATATCGCCCTTGCTTTGAAGTTTTCTGTGATCAATGCCTTTTCATCATTTTCGATAGCTTCAGATTTATTTGGCTCGATTTGAAGGATTTTATCGGGGTTGATAGAATTCATTACATAATCAAATTTATCGAAGTCTGCATACTCCAATAGATTCTTACGGTTTAATTCCATCGTTCCCGCAGAAACACTTACAAGCTTATCAAATCGATTGTATACGGAAAACAATCCCCTTAGATTGATACGGTGAGGTCTCTTTCCATTAAAAGTTTTCTCACTTTCGGAAAGCAAATCATTATGCATATAACAAACTTTCTTTTTTGCATCTGCCGCCAGCAAGTATTTGGCCCAATAATGGCTATAACCGCTAAAATCGATCACAAAATCAAATTTTGTTTTACCGAATAAACGTGCATGCTCTCTAATATAGGCATTTTCCGGGTAAAGCTTTTTCCCTAAGAAACCTCTTTCCCCTCTGTTATGGATGAATTTATCTTTGTAGACTTCCAGGAATTTATACACAGGCAAGCCAGGTTTGAATAGAAAACGCACATTCTTATTTACCTTGCCCAGATTCTTTAAGGCTTCATGAGAATGAGGAGTGGCAGTAAAACAGCTTACATCATATTTCTCATAATCAATATTATTCATTAAATTAATGAAAGAGGATGTTATCCCGTTATCCCTCATTCCGCCCGCATAAATCAATATTTTTTCCTTTGCGGAATCCAGGCCGGTAATTGTGTTTAGTTGTTTCGTAGAATTATTGAAAATATTATCGACTATTCTTTCTGTTACTTTTCCATCCTCATGGTTAGTGAATTCCCCCTGCATTTTTTTATATTTATCGTAATATCTCGATTTCACATTTTTAATGTCTTTAATGGCCAGTGCCAATTCTTTTGAGTTAAAAAGCATCGGTCCCGGAAGTTCGTCATTTTGGAGATATTGTCCCCTTTGCTCTGCATAAACGTCCGTATCCCAAGTGTAAAATAGAATGGGCTTATCGGTAACAAGGTAATCAAAGAAAATGCTCGAATAATCCGTGATAAGCAAATCAACTGCAGCAAGCAATTCATTTGTATCCACATAGTCAGGTATAAGCCGATCCTTGATTTCTGAATGCTTGGCCGCCTCTTTATAAAGATAAGGGTGCACCTTAATCAATAGGTTATATCGTTCACCGATTTGACTTTGTAAATCATTCATATCTGCAATGATTTGGAGAAGGTCATTATCCACTTTGGCAAGGTTCGTCCCCTTCCAAGTCGGGGCATATAAAATATTTTCCTTGGCATCACTGATTTTCAAACCTAGCGTCCTTAGATACTCCTTATACTCCCCCGGATCCGTATTCAACGTCAAATCGATCCTCGGATATCCTTCTTCTATAATTTCACCTTTATACAATCCATTCAATTTATAGCTTTTCGTAAACATATTTGTTGTATGGACATTAGGGCTCAAAATGTAATCGGCACTCAAGAAGTTCCTGACAACGTTTTGAGAATGAGAAGGGTTACCGGGAATATCAAAGCCCATATTCTTAAGGGGCGTTCCATGCCAGGTATTGATGTAAATTTGATCGCTTTTAGGGATGAAGAAAGACTGGAATGTGGAGTTATTGATTAAATACTCACTCGTTGCCAACCATTTTAAATATTCCGTTGAATTACGTTGAACAAATTGAACATTCGGCATATCCTTATACTTCGCCATTACACTTGAGAGGACACTGAAATCCTGGATGGACCAAATGTGCATAAAATCTTGATAGTCCTGATTTTCCAGCATATATTTAAACATCGCGTATGGACTGTCAGTCATACTGTTTCCATCACGACTCTCATATAGTATTGTGTTTTTTTGCACGCTTAATCTCTCATAATACTTTGCATATCTATTTACTCGCTGATGGTTTTCCTTCATTAAGAAATTGGCGATAGGCTGTTTAAGGAAATCGACTTTTCTTTTTATTACCTTCTTATTCACTAAATAGGCTCCCCTTTTATCGATTTATATTCACCATTCAAAATTATATTGCCGTTCATTAACCCAAAATAACAACTATGAATGATCAATAGTTGGAGATTTTTTAAAATGATTACTCTATTAAATTAAAAGTTTATGAATGGGCAGTAAAAGTTTATTTGTCCACTGCCTTGTGCAGTTCGAGGATATTTTCCATTACTTTTATGATATCGTCTCTTAAATCAGGACGTTGCAGGGCAAATTCAATGGTCGTTTTCACAAAACCATCAACAACACCTACATCAAAGCGTTTTCCTTCAAAATCGTAAGCGAAGACTTTTTGGATTTCATTCAGTTTTTGGATGGCATCCGTTAGCTGGATTTCACCGCCAGCTCCTGTTTCCTGCTTGGCCAGGAAATCGAATATTTCCGGAGTCAGGATGTATCTTCCCATGATGGCTAAATTGGATGGTGCCGTTCCTTGTTTTGGTTTTTCGACGAAACGGTTCACTTCGTATCTTCTGCCATCTTGCGTAAGCGGGTCAATGATGCCGTATCTATGTGTTTCGTTCTCATTTACCGGCTGCACTCCAATGATGGACGAACCTGTCGCATCATATTCGTTGATTAATTGACGTAGGGAGGGCACATCACTTTCCACGATATCATCGCCTAAAAGGACGGCAAAAGGCTCATCACCAATAAAATTACGTGCACACCAAACAGCATGTCCAAGGCCTCTCGGTTCTTTTTGCCTAATATAGTGGATATTAGCTAAATTGGATGGGTATTGCACCTTCTCCAATAAATCGAATTTCCCTTTATCCCTCAAATTATTCTCTAGTTCGTAAGCATTATCAAAATGATCTTCTATCGCTCGTTTATTCTTTCCTGTGACAATGATTATATCCTCAATTCCCGCTTTCACAGCTTCTTCTATAATATATTGAATAGTAGGTTTATCGACTATTGGCAGCATTTCTTTAGGCATTGCCTTCGTTGCGGGCAAAAATCTAGTTCCCAATCCCGCTGCAGGAATTATGGCCTTTTTAACTTTTTTCATACTTTGTAACTCCTTCATATTAAGATAAATCTACAAAAAACACCAAATTTTTCTGAATCATCCTTTTTATAGTAACATAGACTCGTTTTTTGTAAATATATTAACAGAAAAAATACCCTTCTTTTGTAAATTAACCCATAGTTAAAACTTCCATCCAATGCAATATCCCGCTTAAAAATAAGGCCATTCCCCGATATTTCAGGAAAAGGCCTTATTTTTTTTCACTATACGGATGATAGGCCCAAGGACCTGATCATTTAGCTCCATTCATCATTTCATTCGTTTTTAACGAGTCGTCTGCATCCGGATCTGTTGCGATCAACAGGTCTGCCTATAATTCGGCCATTTCAACGTAAAAAAATGGACGTCACCACAAGGAGCGACGTCCACTAAATTATTCAGCTTCGGCAACAACGGTAAAGCGTTGGTTGATGTGCTGCGGGTTTTCAATTTCATCAAGTACTGCAAGGGCAAAATCGGCATAACTTACATAGCTTTCACCCTTTGAGTTTACCAGAAGATTGTCTTTACCCAGTGTATACCGACCTGTTCTATTTCCTTGCGGATCAAAGAAGGCGGAAGGACTGATGAACGTCCATTGGATGCCAGTGGCATTTTGTAGATCGCCAAGGTTCTTGGATTGATTATAGGCTGTTGCAAAGTATTCTTTAGGGAACTCTGGCGTATCCAGCACGCGGATCGTTTTTGCCTCGTCAACGAAAAGGCTTCCAGCTCCGCCAACAACGATCAGTTTAGTTTGAGGAGCCCCTTTCATAGCCTCAATCAAGATTTTTCCTGCCTCGACATGCAGATGTTCTTTCCCTGGAGCAGCGCCAAATGCATTCACTATCACATCGAATCCTTTAATATCTTCTGATTTCAGATCGAATACGTCTTTTTCCAGTACGGATGCTCCTTGAATTTGGACTTTAGCTTCATCCCTGACAATGGCCGTAACATCATGTCCCCTAGTCAACGCTTCCTTTAAAATCAGACTTCCAGCTTTTCCGCTTGCACCAATAATACCGATTTTCATTTTAAATTCCTCCTATATATTGTTTTTGAAACCTTAATTGTAACTTAAATGCTTACATGTAATAATATAAGTTACAGGTTGCCATTTTGTCAACTTTATTATTTTGAGGAGTTCGGAGATATATTCGAGTTTCGTCGATATATTGCTATTTCCGGTGATATATCCTGCTTTCTCGTCGATATATTGCAATTTCCGGAGATATATCCTGCTTTCTCGTCGATATATTGCTATTTCCGGTGATATATCCTGGTTTTTCGTCGATATATTGCAATTTCCGGTGATATATCCTGGTTTTTCGTCGATATATTGCAGGTTTCGGAGATATATCCTGATTTTCGTCGATATATTGCTATTTCCGGAGATATATCCTGATTTTCGTCGATATCTTGCAGGTTCCGGAGATATATCCTGCTTTTTCGTCGATATATTGCAATTCCCGGTGATATATTCTGGTTTTTCGTCGATATATTGCAGGTTCCGGTGATATATCCTGCTTTTTCGTCGATATCTTGCAATTTTCCGGTGATATATTCTGCTTCCTCGTCGATATATTGCAATTTTCGGTGATATATCCTGCTTTTTCGTCGATATATTGCAGGTTCCGGTGATATATTCTGCTTCCTCGTCGATATATTGCTATTTCCGGTGATATATCCTGCTTTTTCGTCGATATATTGCTATTTCCGGAGATATATCCTGATTTTTCGTCGATATATTGAAGGTTCCGGAGATATATCCTGGTTTTTCGCCGATATATTGCAGGTTCCGGTGATATATCCTGGTTTTTCGTCGATATATTGCAATTTCCGGTGATATATCCTGGTTTTTCGTCGATATATTGCAATTTCCGGAGATATATCCTGGTTTTTCGTCGATATCTTGCAGGTTTCGGAGATATATCCTGGTTTTTCGTCGATATCTTGCAGGTTTCGGAGATATATCCTGATTTTTCGTCGATATCTTGCAATTTCCGGAGATATATCCTGATTTTTCGTCGATATATTGCAGGCTCCGGTGATATATCCTGGTTTTTCGTCGATATATTGCTGTTTCCGGAGATATATCCTGATTTTTCGTCGATATATTGCAGGCTCCGGTGATATATCATGATTTTTGTCGATATATTGCAATTTCCGGAGATATGATTTTCGTCGATATATTGCAGGTTCCGGTGATATATCCTGATTTTCGTCGATATATTGCAGGTTTCGGAGATATATCCTGGTTTTTCGTCGATATCTTGCAATTTCCGGAGATATATCCTGATTTTTCGTCGATATCTTGCAATTTCCGGAGATATATCTGATTTTTCGTCGATATATTGCTATTTCCGGAGATATATCCTGATTTTTCGTCGATATATTGCAATTTCCGGAGATATATCCTGATTTTTCGTCGATATATTGCAATTTCCGGAGATATATTCTGGTTTTTCGTCGATATATGGCTATTTCCTGAGAAATATCCTGAATTTTCGTCGATATATTGCAGTTTTTCGTCGATATATATAAAAAAGCACCATTCCTTTTAGAATGGTGCGCTTAAATTAGCTGTTTTTCTTTTTCATTAGCAGTCCCATGCAGATAGTGATGAGAGTAAACGCGATAAAGGCCAAAAACGGGATCGTGATGAATCCTAGCCAATTTATATACTCACCTGAGCAGGGAACACCGCTTTGACACATTTCAAAATGCTTCAGTGCTGGGATTTTTTGCAGACTATAGTGATACCCTGACACCAACATGCCCAAAATCGATAATGGGAGGATGTATCGGTAAATTTTCAGGTCTTGCTCATAAAAGGCACGGCCCAATAAAATAACGAGCGGGTACATCAAGATCCTTTGATACCAACAAAAGGTACAGGGTACATAATGGAGAATCTCACTAAAGTAGAGACTTCCAGCAGTGGCGATGATCGATAGGATCCAAGAAAATAATAATGGCTTGTTCATCACTATTTCTCCTTCGCTGCATCATCAACCATTTTCTCTAAATCATCAATTGTATTTCCTTCAAACTTCTTGCCATTGACAAATAAGGAAGGAGTTCCAGAAACGCCCAATTCGTCGGCCAAATCCATATCTTTGTTCCATTGGTCCTCGGAATTACCTGCTTTAAAGGAGGAAACTACTTTTTTCACATCTTTGTCATTTGCGATTTCTTTCAATGTTTCTTCTAAGAATTTGTCCGTAAACACATCTACCTTTTCATATTTCAGGTCCTCTGGCTGCTTATCGTACAGAAGCTCATGGAATTTCCAAAAGGTATCATTTCCTAATTCCTGATAAACACTTTCCGCAAATTTAGCGGATCTGGTTGAATCGACGTTAATGAACGAATAATTCATGAAATAAAATTGCGCTTTTCCTGTATCAATCAATTCACTTTGTATAGAAGGAAAGAATTGCTCCTCGAATGTCTTACATACTGGACATTTATAATCACCAAATTCCACTATTTGGACAGGTGCTGATTTTTCACCCAAATAAGGCTGTGATTTATAATCGATTTCATTAACGGCTGTATCTTCGTCCTTCCCATTTGCCAAAAATATAAAGCCAATGATGATTACAGCAATTAACCCTATCATCCAAAACGTGAATGCAGAAGATTGTTTTTGATTACCCTTTTTTTTATTAGCCATCATATACCTCCATCACTTGTAGTTGTGTCGATATTCCTTCTCCAGCCATAGCGGCCGATTTCGATTCCCCCTTCCTGTTGCTTTCACCTGTAACTGATTCATTTACACGTTATAATATAAGTTTCACCATGCTGGTTTGTCAATTACACATACTTTTTATTTTTTGCCTTTGCAGAAACGGCGTTACTTGACAAGGATACGGTTAATGGATAAATATTATTCTTGCAGGCCATTATAACTTGTAACCACTTGAATTACATGTTAAATAATTTATACTATATAAGAATAGAGATTTTAAAGGAGAGAAAAAAGAGATGTCCATCAGTACCCGCTTTTCCGTAGGGATCCATATATTATCTCTTTTAGAAATAAACAAAGAAGGCGTTAACACTTCTGATTTTATTGCAAAAAGTGTAAACACCAACCCAGCCTTAATCAGAAAAATCACCGGCATGCTGAAGAATGCAGGCTTAGTGAACGTTCGTCCGGGTATCGCCGGAGCAACATTGGCCAAGGAATTATCGGATATCACTTTGCTTGATGTTTATCAGGCTGTCAACGTTGCCTCCGATAAAGAATTATTTGGAATCCATGAAAATCCTAATCCAGCATGCACTGTTGGAAGAAATATACAAGATACAATAGAACCCATCTTTTCAGTTGCGGAACTTGCCTTGGAAAAGGCATTGGGAGTGGTAACGATCGAGGATGTCGTTAGGGGTATTCTGGAAAAGGATAAAACTTAATAGCAAAAAAAACACATGAGTCTGACTCATGTGTTTTTTGCCGTTTCTTATTTATACTTAGGAACTTCAATCGTCAATTTATAGGAATCTAGTAAACTATACAAATTATAAATCTGTTTCACTTGTTTTGTTGCCCAGCCAATATCAGTCGCATACTGGTGTGAAGCATATCCATATTTCTCTGAGGCTGTGGGATTCCATCTCATTTTGTAAAGCGTGTCCTGTCCAGCAGAGATATATCCTTTGGCGATGAATTCGGCACCGCCTATGATGGCCGCCTCCGGAGTGAACCAGCCAGCATTATAGGCGTATTGAGCGCCGCTGCTTAGCGCCGTTCCGTCAAATGCTCCCACTCCATACATATTATAGACCGTTTTCCCGTTAACCTTTACGCCAGTAGCTAACGGTGAAGTGCCATTCCCGGTCTCCAGCAAAGCATGTGAAATCAGGTAGATTTCATTGACCCCATATTTCTCCCCTGCCGCAGTGAAGGTTGCAGCTTGGCCTTGTAGAATCCCTTTACCTGAAAGGATTCTATTATTCACTTCAGAAACGTTCATGTTGGTGACTTGAGAGAGCTTGACGAATTGGAATGATTTTACTGGATCATTCACAAAATTATTTGGGTTAAGATTATATTCTATATCTTCCGGACTGGCATTTACCCATGTCTTGTTATAGTCCACCTCATACCAATAGTATCCGTCAGAGCCCTTTACTTTTGATTTAATATTCAATGATTGATTATTGCTGACAGGGCCGACTACCCAATAATTAGATCCAGCTCCGCCCCTGACACGCCATCCGGTTCCTTTAACCGTACCCTTTGTAGAATTGATTAAAGTTAATCCATCTTCGCGTATGTAGGTTTTATAATTTTTATCCGTTTGACCATTTACGGCCATTTGAATTTCAACCATCTTTTCCATCGTAAGATCATACTCTTTATTGATCCTGATTATCGATCCATTCGAACTTCCTGGACCTTCCGGTGCTTTGACTGTTAAATATTGCGTACTGACATATCCCGTTTTTCCATTGGCCGTGACTCTTGACCAGCCATTAGATTCTGAATACACCGTTACGGCCGTATTGTTTACAAGCTTGGCTATAATTGAAGCGGAAGCTGATGCTTGTGACCGCATATTCAGACTGGAGCCATCATTCACATTTACATATTTAACTAACGTGTTTTCTTCTCCGTCCGGATTCAGCCCCGGTAAAGAACCAGGCTTCGTTGCTGATAGATATTGCGTACTGACATAACCTTCTCCGCCATACGCTTTAACTTTTGACCATCCATTTGATTCCGAGATGACTTCTACCTCTACACCCCTTGCCAATTTCACAATGACGGAAGCACTTTCTGACGGCTTATTCCGCATATTCAGTGAACCCGAGCTGACATTTACATATTTCGTTGTCGTTTTTTCAGGTATGGATGGTTTGGAGTCCATTTCAGGCCTTGTCGTTGAAAGAAAGTCAGCACTGACATACCCATCCTTCCCATTGGCCTTGATTTTCGCCCAGCCTTTGGATTCCGAATAGACCGTCACTTCCGTTCCTTTTGACAGCTTTGCGACTATGCTCGCGCTTTCCGATCCGCTTTTTCTCATATTGAGCGTTCCAGAGCTTACGTTTACATATTTCG
>NZ_VHIK01000069.1:0-15641 GCF_006680105.1 Bacillus sp. B4EP4a | reverse complement strand
AAAATTTCAAATGCCCGAATGGATTACTTACATAAAGTTTCTACCGAAATCATCAAAAACCACGATGTTATTGGAATGGAAGACTTACAAGTGTCCAATATGATGAAAGATCACAAACTAGCTAAAGCGATTAGTGAAGTATCTTGGCACCAATTCAAACAAATGTTGGAATACAAGTCAAAATGGTATGGTAAACAAATCGTGACCGTATCTAAAACGTTTGCTTCTAGCCAATTGTGTTCTAGCTGCGGGTACCAAAATAAAGACGTTAAACATCTGAATCTTCGTGAATGGGATTGTCCTTCTTGTTCTACTCACCACGATCGAGATATTAACGCAGGACTCAATCTTATGAATGAAGCCATAAGGCTTCTAACCGTAGGAACGACGGGGATAGCCTAATTAAAAATTGGCTGATAGGCTAATGTTCTTAGGAACCCCCCACTTCAATCAGACTGTAAGGTCGATAAGTGATGGGTAGTTCAATGTGAAGATCCTTTCGGCATTATCATTGAACTCTACAGCCGAAGCACGGAATTGATGTATGGAAATAGAGATTGACAAGAACAGCCCCCAATTTGAGTATTGGGAGCTGGTCTTGTTTTTTATTACTTTTTAACTGTTACTTTTCTTGATTCGCTAACGTTTTTCGCTTTGTCCTTGGCATAGGTATAAAGGTTCTGCCCGGCTTTTTGCTTAGGGATTTTAACCGAGAATGTGCCTTTGGACGTTGCAGTGGCAGAGCCGATCACTTTTCTTGATGCTTTGATGGATACCGTGGAGTTGGCTTCTGCTTTGCCTGTTACTTTTGTCGTTTTTGTCGTTACTGTGTTGACCGTCGGTTTACTTGGTGCTGTTTTGTCTGCGACGGTTACGGTTTTGATCGAGCTAACATTTCCTGCTTTATCGGTTGCTGTTACGGATAGGACTTTTCCGGCTTTTTGTTTTTTTGACATCGTTACGGTGAAATTCCCTGCGCTGTTGGAATTTGCTTTACCTAGAACCGTACTGCCGTTTTTGACAGTGACGGAAGAGCCCGTTTCCGCTTTGCCGGTTACTTTGACGGTATTGTCACCTACCGTATTTACGGACGGTCTTGCAGGAGCCGTTTTATCTGCCACTTTGAATGAAACAGGGATACTTTTATTTCCCGATTTATCGATTAGCCTAGTATAGATGGTCGTTCCGGCTGTTTGTTTTGCAATAGTCGCCGTAAACGTTTTTTCGCCGTTGATTTTCACTGTGGCGAGTTGCTTTTTAGCGGTATAAATGGAGACGGTCCCCGTTTTAAAATCAGTCGGGATTTTCCCATTGATCTTGGTGTCCTTATCGGATATCGCGGTCACGGCCGGTTTGGTCAGTGTCTTCATCTCGAGTGCTTTTTTGGCATTGACCCGCCCGTTTCCATAGTATATGTCTTTCCCTTTTGCACCTAGGTCCACGGCTGAATCGTAGAGGCGGTATTCGACCTCCGTTTTGTTGAGTTTGGGCTCATTGGACCAAATCAATGCCGCTACACCTGCCACCATCGGCGTGGCCATCGATGTTCCGCTCATCCAGCCGTATCTACCATATGGCAAGGTTGAAAGGATATCATCTCCAGGGGCCGCGATATCGACTGTTGAATGGTAGTTGGAATAACTGGGACGCCTGTCCCTTGAGTCAGTGGCAGCAACGGATATGACGTGGCTGAATGCGGCTGGGTACACACGCTGTACATTTTTCCCCATATCCCCTTCATTCCCGGCAGCCGCGACAATCAGTACGCCTTTTTTATAGGCTTCCTGGACAGCCTTATTCAAGGCCTCCGAATAACTGGTGTCTCCTAAACTCATATTGATGATGTTTGCCTTTTGCTGAACGGCATAATGTATCGCTTCAATGATATCGGCAGTATCGGCATACTCACCATCAAAGACATTGATCGGCATTAGTTTAACATTCGGGGCAACACCCGTTCCGCCTATACCGTTGTTCGCAGAACCGGCAATGATGCCTGCGATATGCGTTCCATGCGCCCCTTTTGGTACGATATGCTTTCGATTGCGTATCGTATCATAGGCATTGACGATCTTCCCTTTTAAATCTTCGTGGTTGCGATCGATGCCGTCGTCAATGATGGCCACGATCAATTCCTTCGAGCCCATAGTTTTTGTCCACGCTGCACTCGTACCAAGCCTTTTATGATGCCATTGGTCTATGTAAGCTGGATCGTTCGGACTTTCCATCTTCTTAAAAAGATAGTTTGGTTCTGCATATTCCACATTCTTCTGTTCTTCAAGTTCCTCGATCACGTTGTCGGTCGTTTCCCCTTTAGGAACCTCCACCTTTTCTATCAACTCGTTGATCGGCTCATCGTTCGTCTCTTTATATTTGACGATGACACCATCAGATTGCGGGGTCTCTTCTGCAGATGCAGCATCTGGCTGGTAGATTGGCAGAATCATAAACAGTAATAATACCGGCAGTAAAGCCTGAATAAGTTTGTGCATACAATCACTCCAAAAATATGATTAAGAATAGCTATCGATGAGGTTATATCATGAACCAATTCTACTATTATTCCTAACTAGATTGTATACCGTCTGATTTGGATTTACTAACCTTTTTATCTAGTTAAAATAGCTTATTTAAAAAACAAAAAACCGCTATAAAGCGGTTTCAGTTTGTCGGCAAAATTAGGTTCTGCCTAAATTTTATATGAACGGAAGGTGCGAGACTCCTGCGGGAAAAGCGCGTCCAAGAGAGACCACGCAGACGTGAAGTGGCGAGAAGGCTCCCGGACCGCCCGCGGAAAGCGAGTGCCTGGAGTGGAAATCAACAATCCCTCAAAAAGACTGTAGGCAAAAGGAGTTCTATCTTACTATTAAAACAAAGTTGATTGGAGTGGAAGGTACGAGACTCCTGCGGGAAAAGCGAGTCCAGGGGAGACCCCGCAGACGCGAAGCGGCAAGGAGGCTCCCGGACCGCCCGCGGAAAGCGAGTGCCTGGAGTGGAAATCAACAATCCCTCAAAAAAACTGCAGGCAAACTCGCTTTTCCTCGAGTTTGCCTGCAGTCTGTAACCGCTATAAAGCGGTTTAATGTCCACCTAAATAGGCATTCTTGATTTCTTCGCTTGCGGTCAGTTCCTCTGATTTGCCTGATAGGACAATTCGGCCGGTTTCGACAACATAGGCTCTGTCCGCGATGGATAGTGCTAAGTTGGCATTTTGTTCGACCAGCAGGATCGTTGTACCTGTTTTGTTGATTTCTTCGATGATGTTAAAGATTTGCTTCACCAATAATGGCGCGAGTCCCATCGATGGCTCGTCCAATAACAGAAGCCGGGGCTTGGCCATGAGTGCCCTGCCCATTGCGAGCATTTGCTGTTCCCCGCCGGAAAGGGTTCCGGATTGCTGTTTCAGGCGCTCTAGCAAACGCGGGAATAATTCATAGACTTTCTCCATATCCTGCTTGATTCCTGCCTTATCTTTGCGTAAATAAGCACCAAGCTGAAGGTTTTCTTCAACCGTCATGTTAGCAAAGACACGCCGGCCTTCAGGGACATGGGATATGCCCATTTTCACGATGGATTGTACTGCCTTTCCGCCGATGGATTGCCCTTCGTAGATGATCTTCCCTTGTTTTGGTTTTAATAGGCCGGAAATGCTTTTCAGCATCGTGCTTTTCCCGGCTCCATTCGCCCCGATAAGGGTCACGATTTCGCCTTCGTTAATAGAAAGCGAGATTCCTTTCAAGGCTTGAATGTTTCCGTAATAGACGTTGATGTCCTCGATTTTTAACATTATGAAACCTCCTCGCCCAGATAGGCCTCGATGACTTTTGGATTGTTACGGATTTCCTCTGGCTTTCCTTGAGCGATCAGTTGTCCGTGATCGAGTACGTATATGCGTTCGCAAACACCCATGACGAGCGGCATATCATGTTCTATCAATAATACGGTCAAATCAAACTTCTTACGGATAAGGGCAATCAGGTTCATGAGTTCATGCGTTTCCTGGGGATTCATCCCCGCAGCCGGTTCATCCAGTAAAAGCAGTTTCGGGTTGGCTGCAAGTGCACGGGCGATTTCTAAACGTCTTTGTTTACCATATGGCAGGTTCTTCGCCTTTTCATCCTTATATTGATCAAGGTTGAAGATCTTCAGGAACTCAATCGCCTTTTCATCCATTTCTTTTTCGCCTTTAAAATGGATCGGCATGCGGAAGATTGAACTTAAAATGCCATGCTTCGAAAGCGAATGATAGGCCACTTTAACATTATCGATCACGGATAGTTCACTGAATAAGCGAATGTTCTGGAATGTCCGGCTGATCCCTTTTTGTGTGATTTTATATGGAGGCAGTTTTCTTAAGTTCTCACCTTCCAAAGAAATGGTGCCCTCTGTCGGGACGTAAACTCCTGTCAGCAAATTAAAGAAAGTTGTTTTTCCAGCGCCGTTCGGCCCGATCAAGCCAATTAATTCTCCTGGATATAACTCGACGTTAACATCAGAAACGGCTTTAAGCCCTCCGAACTGGATGCCGACTGAATCGACTTTAAGCAGCGGTGTTTTTATTTTTTTCATGGCTGCTTCCTCCTTTACGTTTGAACATGGATGTTATTTCTTTTGTCCCCATTAAACCTTGTGGACGATAGAGCATCATCACGATAAGCACAAGGCTGTAGATGATCATTCGAGTTTCCGGATAATCCTGCAGGAAAGTCGTGACTACCGTCAGTAATATCGCGGCCAATACGGCACCGGAAAGACTTCCAAGACCGCCAAGTACCACTAGGATCAAAATATCGAATGATTTCAAGAATCCGAAGTTCGATGGCTGGATGATATAGAAGTTATGAGCGTAAAGCCCTCCAGCAATACCGGCAAAAAAAGCACCGATTGCAAACGCGACAACTTTGTAATACGTCGTGTTGATTCCCATCGAATCGGCAGCCGTCTCGTCCTCGCGGATCGATATGCAGGCCCTGCCATGGGTCGAGCTAGTAAAGTTCCGGATGACGATGATCGTAACGAGGACGGAAGCGAATACCCACGGCCAAGTGGTCAAATGGGAAACCTGCATGCCGCTCGCCCCGCCGACATAATCGATATTCAAAAGCATGATCCGGACGATTTCCCCAAAACCGAGGGTCGCAATCGCCAGGTAGTCACCTTTTAAGCGTAAGCTTGGAATTCCGATGATCAATCCGGCCAACGCTGACGCCAAACCTCCGACTATCAATGCCGCATAAAATGGCATTTCCAGCTTCATCGTCATAACGGCCGAAGCATAGGCACCGACTGCCAGGAATCCGGCATGTCCGATGGAGAACTGCCCGGTTATCCCGATGATCAAGTGAAGGCTCGCTGCCAGAATGATATTGATCCCGATGAACATGAGCGTATTTTGATAAAAAGGATTTAGCGATCCGCCGCCGATTAACACTTGAACTACGGCGAAAAAGATCAATGATAGTGAAATCGAGAGCCAAAAACCTTTTGCTCGCTTAATTGTAGTCATTGCTTTGTCTCCCCTATACTTTTTCTTTTTTGTTTTTACCGAATAAGCCTTGTGGCATGAAAATCAAGATAAGAATCAGTACGACGAAGGCTACAGCATCACGCCATAATGAGTAACCGGCGGCACTGACCAAAGCTTCGATGACACCTAGCAATAGGCCACCGACCATAGCGCCAGGTATAATCCCGATCCCTCCAAGTACGGCGGCAACGAATGCCTTCAATCCCGGAAGCACACCCATGAGCGGCTCGATCTTAATATAGTAAATACCGAAAATGACACCTGCTGCCCCAGCCAATGCGGAACCGATTGCAAAGGTGGCAGAAATCGTATTATCGACATTTATTCCCATCAGCTTAGCTGCATCCGCGTCGAAGGAAACGGCACGCATCGCTTTTCCTATTTTTGATTTATGAACGATGATTTGAAGGATGATCATTAGAACTACGGCCACTCCAAAAATCAAAACCGATTGACTATTGATGGAAACTCCAAAAATATTGAACTTGTCTGTCGGCAATACATCATTCGGATAAGCTTCCGGCTGTGCACCGCGGACGTAGATGAATCCGTATTCGATCAAAAGGGAAACACCGATGGCAGTGATAAGTGCAGCAATACGTGTTGCGTTACGCAATGGCTTGTACGCGATACGCTCGATCAAAACCCCAAACAGCGCACAGACCGTCATCGAGATTAATAGGGCGGGAATGAATGACAGATCCAGAACCGTTATCGAGTAAAACCCAACGAATGAGCCGACCATGAATACATCGCCATGTGCGAAGTTTATCAATTTAACAATCCCGTAAACCATCGTATATCCGAGAGCGATAAGGGCATAAATACTTCCTAGTGAAATCCCGTTTATTAACTGTTGTATCAATTCCATGTTCGACTCTCCTTGAAAATCTAATTTTATGAGTGATTAGTCCAGACTCTTTTCATTCCGCAATGGGGAAGTTCAGCGACCTGGTATGCTTTGAAAATGAGAATTCGCCAGCACCTTCTTATTGACGAAGGGCCGGCGAAAAGGTTGGAGTTTTTCTCCGAAATTAAGGATTGATTTTTGTGTTGAATACTTGTTTTCCCTCTTTAAATTCAAGGATGGTAGCAGATTTGATTGGATTATGTTTTTCATCCAATGTGAATGTACCCGTTACAAGCTCAAGGTCCGCCGTTTTTTCCAGCGCTTCTTTGATTTTTTCTGAATCCGCTGAACCAGCACGTTTAATCGCGTCTGCAAGGAAGTATCCTGTGTCATATCCTAGAGCGTTAAATGCATCCGGGGATTTATCTTTGTACTTCGCTTTGAATGCTGACACAAAATTCTGAATTTTCTCATCAGGGTCACCTGAAGAATAATGGTTCGTGATGAATGTGTTATTTAGAGCTTTTGCACCGGCAATTTCAACTAGCTTAGGAGAATCCCAGCCGTCGCCGCCCATGAATGGAACGTCAAGTCCAGTTTCGCGTGCCTGCTTCACGATCAGACCAGCTTCCTCATAGTAACCAGGAAGGAAAATGAAATCAGGTTTTGCCGATTTCAAACGAGTCAATGTGGAACGGAAATCAGTATCCTTCGCAATGTAAGCTTCCTCAGCAACGATCTTTCCGCCATTTTTTTCGAATTGTTCTTTAAAGGCTGCGGCTAACCCTTTTGAATAATCACTTGCGCTGTCAATATAGATGGCTGCACTTTTCGCTTTGATTTCTTTAGTGGCGAAATTCGCAGCTACTGTCCCTTGGAACGGATCGATGAAGCTTGTCCGGAAAATGTAATCGTTCAATTTATCCTTGCTGAAAGTGATTTCAGGGCTTGTACCAGATGGTGAGATGACCGGCACTTTATTATCTTGGGCAATCTGCACTTGTGCAATTGAGTTCGTGCTTGTCGCTGCACCAACGATCGCTGCAACCTGATCTTGTGATGTCAGCTTGATCGCTCCGCTTGTCGCTTCAGATGCTTCAGATTTATTATCGACTTTTATAAGTTTGATTTTTTTACCGTCAATGCCTTCTTTATTGATTTCTGCAGTCGCAAGCTCCAGGCCTTCTGCAATCGATTGTCCATATGAAGCTACGCCGCCAGATAATTCAAGGTTGACACCGATCTTGATCGTATCTCCATCCCCGCTTGATTTTTCTGATGAACCAGAGCCGGAACAACCAGCCAGCACTCCTGCAGCAAGTGTTAGAGAAAGGAATGCACCTGCTAACTTTTTCTTTTTCATAAATAATCCCCCCATTTTGTAATCAAGCTCTGATGCATGAATATTTATTCAAGATGCCTCAGAAAAAATTGATTAGATGAAATATTTCAAATTAAATTAATATTTCGAAAAATAGTTTACCGCATAATTTTCATTCCGTCTATACAATAATTGTGAGAAGATTTCGCTAAATAGGATATTTTTCACAGAGAGTGCTATATCATTTTTATCTTTATATATTTTAAATATTGTGAAAATAGGCGATATAATCAGAAAAAACTGATAATTTAATTATATTGATATTGTAAAATCTTTATTAATTGCTCAAAAAATTTTATTCATTCTCTTATTTTTTTCATCCTATTACTTACATTTTTTCCAAAATACAAGTATATTGATAGGGAATTAAACCCATTTTTTTCATTGTTTTTTAGTCTTAATTCCTATATCAAAATTGAATAATACTATACTGGATGTATAAAATCGTGCATGAATATCCCCTGCTTTTATCTCCCTGTATATTATGCATATCCCGATCATCAATCAAAAAAACCGCCAAATGGCGGTTCTTGACTGTAGACAAACCTGATAATATTTGATTTAACGTTGATTGGAACGTAGGGCACTCGCTTTCCGCGGGCGGTCCCGCCCTCAGCAGACTTTGCTCCTGCGGTGTCTCCCTTGGACGCGCTTTTCCCGCAGGAGTCTCGCACACCCATTCCAAACAACTCCTTTTGACTACAAACTCAAACTGCCAAACGGCGGTTCAATGGCCTCCTAAATAGGCCATTTTTATTTCTTCACTTGAAGTGAGTTCATCGGCATTGCCCGAGAGGACGATTCGGCCCGTTTCAACGACATAAGCCCGATCTGCAATGGATAAAGCAAGGTTGGCGTTTTGCTCGACCAAAAGGATCGTTGTGCCGGACTCACTGATTTCCTGGATGATGTTGAATATTTGCTTCACCAGAAGCGGTGCAAGGCCCATCGAAGGTTCATCGAGCAATAATAAACGTGGTTTCGCCATCAAAGCCCGCCCCATTGCAAGCATCTGCTGTTCACCGCCTGAAAGCGTGCCAGCCTGCTGTTTAATTCTCTCCAGCAGTCTCGGAAATAACTCATAGACCTTTTTCATGTCTTTATTAATGTTCTCTTTGTCTTTCCGCAAATAGGCCCCAAGCTCCAGGTTTTCGGCAACCGTCATGTTAGCAAAGACACGGCGGCCTTCAGGTACATGGGATATGCCCATTTTCACGATGGACTGTGCAGCTTTTCCCCCGATCGGATCGCCTTCGAACAGAACTTTTCCTTGCTTTGGTTTTAACAGACCGGAAATCGTTTTAAGCAAAGTGCTTTTTCCCGCTCCGTTCGCCCCGATCAAAGTCACGATTTCCCCCTCGTTTATCTCCATGGAAACCCCTTTTAACGCTTGGATATTGCCATAATAAACATTGATGTCCTCTATTTTCAGCATCAGGAAACCTCCTCCCCTAAATATGCCTCGATAACCTTTGGATCGTTGCGGATTTCTTCCGGCTTTCCGTGAGCGATAAGCTGTCCATGATCAAGGACATAAATCCGTTCGCATACCCCCATGACCAATGACATATCATGTTCGATGAGCAAAACGGTAAGATTGAATTCCCTCCGGATAAAAGCAATGAGGTTCATCAATTCTTTCGTTTCATGCGGGTTCATCCCGGCTGCAGGTTCATCCAGTAAAAGAAGTTTCGGATTGGCGGCAAGAGCACGGGCAATTTCCAGCCGCCTTTGCTGTCCGTATGGAAGATTCTTCGCTTTTTCATCCTTAAAATGATCAAGGTTGAATATCCTCAAGAATTCCAGCGCCTTTTCATTCATTTCCTTTTCTCCGGAAAAATGTCCCGGCACCCGGAATATGGAGCTTGCAATTCCATGCTTGGAAAGCGAGTGGTAAGCAACCTTCACGTTATCGATCACGGATAACTCACTGAAGAGGCGAATATTTTGAAAGGTCCTCGAAATCCCTTTTCGGGTAATTTTATATGGCGGCTGCTTATTTAGATTTTCCCCGTTCAAGGCAATCGTTCCTTCTGTAGGGACATACACACCCGTCAATAAATTGAAGAAGGTCGTTTTCCCAGCTCCATTCGGCCCGATCAAGCCTACTAGTTCCCCTGGAAATAATTCGACGTTCACATCGGACACCGCTTTCAATCCGCCAAAACGGATACCCACCGAATCTACTTTAAGCAACGGTATTGTGGCTTCCATCCTTTTTGCCCCCTTTCGTTTTTTTATGTTTGAACAATGATGTGATTTCTCTTGTTCCCATTAAACCCTGCGGGCGGAAAATCATCATCAGGATCAGGACAAGACTGTAGATGATCATCCTCGTTTCCGGATAATCCTGAAGGAATGTCGTCACGATCGTCAGTAGAATTGCGGCCAAAACCGAGCCTGAAAGACTTCCAAGACCGCCAAGTACGACGAAAATCAGTATATCGAAGGATTTCAGGAAACCGAAATTCGATGGCTGGATAATATAAAAATTATGGGCATAAAGCGATCCGGCAATTCCGGCAAAAAAAGCTCCGATGACGAAAGCCGCCACTTTATAATAGGTCGTATTGATTCCCATCGCATCAGCTGCCGTTTCATCTTCCCTTACGGATATGCATGCACGCCCGTGAGTCGAATTGGTGAAATTCCTGATGACTAAGACGGTGATCATGACACAGGCAAAAACCCATGGCCAAGTGGTCAGGTGGGATACCTGCATCCCGCTTGCCCCGCCTACATAGTCAATATTCAAAAGGACGATCCGGACAATCTCCCCGAATCCAAGGGTAGCTATCGCCAAGTAATCCCCCTTCAGACGCAAGCTCGGTATTCCGATCACCATACCCGCAACAGCGGCGATGACGCCCCCAGCCAATATAGCTATGATGAAAGGAAGTTCCAGCTTCATTGTCATGACTGCGGAAGCATAGGCCCCAACCGCTAAAAAACCTGCATGTCCGATCGAGAACTGCCCGGTTATTCCAATGATTAAATGAAGGCTCGTCGCCAGCATGATATTGATGCCGATGAACATGAGCGTGTTGATATAAAATGGATTAAGGATACCGTTTGAAATGGTGTACTGCATGATTCCGAAAAAAATAAGTGCGAGCACGATCGAGAGCCAAAAACCCTTTGAATTCTTTAAAGTAGTCATCGCCATGTCTCCCCTATACTTTTTCTCTTTTATTTTTACCGAACAGTCCCTGCGGCAAGAAAATCAAAATCAAGATAAGTACGACGAAAGCCACACCATCGCGCCATAATGAGTAACCGGCTGCACTGACCAAAGCTTCGATCACTCCAAGCAGCAGACCGCCGACCATCGCGCCCGGAATGATGCCGATGCCGCCCAAGACGGCTGCAACAAATGCTTTAAGGCCAGGAAGGACACCCATCAACGGTTCGATTTTAATATAGTAGATTCCAAAAATGACACCAGCCGCCCCTGCAAGGGCCGAACCTATGGCGAACGTAGCTGAAATCGTATTATTCACATTGATTCCCATCAGCTTTGCAGCTTCGGAATCGAATGAAACGGCACGCATCGCTTTGCCGATTTTGGTTTTATGGACAACAAATTGTAGGATGATCATTAATATGATGGAAACAGATAAGATCAATATCGATTGACTGCTGATGGAAACTCCCAATATATCGAGTTTATCCATCGGAAGGACATTATTTGGATAGGCTTCCGGCTGGGCGCCCCGGATGTAAATCAGCCCATTTTCTATCAGAAGGGAAACACCGATGGCCGTTATCAAGGCTGCAATCCGTGTTGCATTACGAAGGGGTTTATAAGCAATGCGTTCGATTAAAACGCCAAAGATGGCACATGTGACCATCGAAATCAATAAAGCCGGGATGAAGGATAAGTCCATTACGGTAATGGCGTAAAACCCTACAAATGAACCGACCATGAATACGTCGCCATGGGCGAAGTTGATGAGCTTGACGATTCCATATACCATCGTATAACCAAGCGCGATCAAAGCATAAATGCTTCCGAGTGAAATGCCATTTACCAATTGCTGAATCAGTTCCATATTGCACTCTCCCCGTTAAGGTGTTTTTTAAGTGAATATAGAATAGGGGGAACTTGCCCCCTATCCACATAAGGTATTATGGATTGATTTTTGTCTTGAACGTTTGTTTGCCATCTACATATTCCAAGATGGTCGCCGATTTGATCGGATCATGATTTTCATCAAGGTTCAGTGTTCCGGAAACTAATTGAAGATCTTTAACATCTTCCAATGCTTGTCTGATTTTTTCGGGAGAAGCATCTCCAGATCTCTTGATGGCATCGGCCAGGTAGTACCCAGTGTCATAGCCAAGTGCGGCAAAGGCATCCGGTGTTTTATCGTATTCCTTTTCGAAGGCTGCAACGAAATCCTGGATTTTAGCATCTTCATCTTCCGGGGAATAGTGATTCGTGATATAAGTATTTTTTAAAGCTTCCGCTCCGGCAATTTCAACGACCTTCGGGGAATCCCAGCCGTCCCCGCCCATGAATGGAAGGTCTATGCCGTCTTCACGTGCCTGTTTTAAGATCAATCCGACTTCTTCATAATAACCAGGAAGGAAAACGAACTCCGGTTTTGCGGATTTGATACGTGTCAATGTAGAGCGGAAATCAGTATCTTTCGTTACATAAGCTTCTTCCGCCACGATTTTACCGCCTTTTGCAGTGAACGCTTCTTTAAAAGCTGCGGCCAGTCCTTTAGAATAATCACTTGCGCTATCCACATAGATCGCAGCCGTCTTTGCCCCTATTTCGTCAGATGCGAAATTGGCTGCCACCGTACCTTGGAATGGATCGATAAAGCAAGTTCTGAACACATAATCATTTAATTTTCCAGCTTTGTTGGTAATGTCGGGATTTGTTGCAGTTGGTGTGAGTAGAGGAACTTTATTATCCTGTGCGACTTGAACCTGTGCCAATGTATTCGTGCTTGTCGCAGATCCGACTACAGCCACAACCTTGTCCTGGCTGACTAACTTGATCGAACCGCTTGTAGCTTCTGCTGCATCTGATTTATTATCAACCTTAACGATTTCCAGTTTTTTACCGTTGATGCCCTTTTTATTAATCTCATCGATGGCCAGTTTCAAACCATCTGCAGCCGATTGGCCGAATGATGCCGTACCTCCCGACAATTCAAGGTTGGCCCCAATTTTAATTGTGTCACCCGATTTTGATGAACCCCCGCCTGAACTGCTAGTTTTCGAGTCGCCGCTACAACCTGCCAGCGCCCCTGCAACTAATGAAAGTGATAGAAACACTCCTGCTAGCTTTTTCTTCTTCATTTGAAACCCCCTTGTTTTGTGTGTTCTTTTAAACAAATAGAATATCTGAATAAAAATAATATTCTGAAAATAGTGTATCTCATTCTTTCGACCCCGTCTATATGATATGGATAAAAAAGTTATTAAAAGGGAATATCTACTATTCGACACAAAAAAACTGACCCTTTATAGAGTCAGTTGATTTTTATCAATCGTTTACACGGCGAACTTCAATGTCTTTCAATATATCATTGATCACCCAGCTTGCTGCAATTAAACCCGCAACGGATGGAACGAAAGCATTCGAAGACGGAGGCATTTGGGCTTTACGGATTTTTGCCTCATCATTGCCGACTTCTTTTCGGACATCCTCACGAATGACAATAGGGCTCTCGTCGGAGAAAACAACGGGAATTCCCTTTGTTATGCCCTCTTTACGCAATCTAGTACGAATGACCTTGGCAAGCGGATCGGTATGCGTTTTGGAGATATCGGCAATTTGAAAACGCGTCGGGTCCATCTTATTAGCGGCCCCCATGCTTGAAATCACCTTGATATTCCGTTTCAGGCATTCCTTCATCACATGGATCTTATAAATGACCGTATCCGATGCATCAATGACATAGTCCAGGCCATAACTGAAGAATTCTTCAAACGTCTCTTCTGTATAGAACATTTTAAGAGCGATCACTTCGCAGTCGGGATTGATGTCTTGAATGCGATTTTTCATCAATTCCGCTTTCGGTTGACCGACTGTTGATAATAGAGCATGGATCTGCCTGTTTACATTTGTGATGTCGACATCGTCTTTATCCACAAGAATAATACGGCCTACCCCGGAACGTGCCAATGCTTCGGCTGAAAATGAACCAACGCCTCCTACCCCCAGGACAGCAACGGTCGTGTTTTTCAGAATATCGATTCCTTCCTTGCCAATTGCCAATTCATTTCGTGAAAACTGATGCAGCATATATATTCAACTCCAATAAATTCTGTTCTTATTTAGCTTTCCAATTAACAATATATCATAAACATCATTAATGACAAGCGAAATATGAGCAGTCTAATCGGAATTGGTGCACTAGGTCATTTTTGATAATTTTTGAATGACGGTTGCCAATAGAAGGGTTCTTTCCGTCAGGCTTGGAATTTCCATATACTCCTCTTCACTATGTGCATTGCCTCCAATTGGCCCGAGTCCATCCACTGTCGCGATTCCCAAATCAGAAGTGATGGAAGCATCCGAACCTCCACCCGTGGCCGTATCCGTGATTTCGATGCCAATTTCCTTCCCAGCCTGACGGATTGTCTCTAAAAGCAAGTTCGTTTTCTCATTTTTTTCCATGGGGGACCGGTCCATTTTCCCGCTTAATGTCGTTATCGTTCCTGAAATATAGGTTTCAGCACAGATTTTTTTCAGTTGCTTGAGGATGATGCCTTCCTGCCTTTTTTCCGAAATCCGCACATCCACAAAAGCAGCTGCATGGGAAGCGATCATATTGACAGCGGAACCTCCTTCAATCATGCCGACATTGACGCTGATTCCTTTCTGTTGATCATTCAATTGGTGTAAGGCGATGATCTTATGGGCCAATTCTTCAATTGCACTTCGTCCCTTTTCCGGTTCGATTCCTGAATGGGCGGCCACCCCGACGATATCCACTTTAAACTGACCGCAGCCCCTTCTTGCCGTGACAAGCGAACCGTCCGTCCTAGCCGGTTCAAGAATTAACGCGAACTTCTTATTGGCCGCTTTTTCCGATATGAGTGAAGCGGACGACGGAGATCCGATCTCCTCATCACTATTAAGAATGATTTGGATATGCTTATAGCCTGTCTGCCCCGTCTGTTTCAAGCAAAGGATCGCATAAAAAAGCTCAACCAAACTGGACTTCATATCCGCTACACCAGGACCGTATGCCCGACTTCCTTTCACTTTAAAAGGACGTTTTTGCGCTGTGCCTTCCGAAAAAACCGTATCCATATGGGCGACGAGCAGAATATGCGGTTGTTGCGCATCACGATGCTGGATGACCAGCTGATTGCCATAATTCTGTTGCTCAACGGTATTCACAATAAAATCCAGACTTTCAAATTTCGTTTTTAAAATCGAACCAATTTCATCAATACCCTTTTTCGTATGAGAACCACTATCTATATTCACTAGCCGCTCCACTAATTGAAGCATTTCCATCCTCTTTGCATACAATAAATCTTTCAAAGCCCTCACTACTTTCTATCCTTGGCTGACTATTGCTCAACCTTACTATAATTTACGAATCTATATTGCGGAATGTTACTTAAATGGGAATATTTGAAGTTTATTAATGTTTTTTTGGGTTTTTTCGTTAGTTTGGGGTATTTACTCGTGAGTTTGGCTTGATTACTCGTAGATTTGGGCCATTTACTCGTGAGTTTACGCAGTTTACTCGTGAATTTGCGTTTTACTCGTGAGTTCGCGACATTTACTCGTGAATTTGCACTATTTACTCGTGAGTTTACGCAGTTTACTCGTGAGTTTGCGTCATTTACTCGTGAATTTACGTAGTTTACTCGTGAATTTGCGCTTTACTCGTGAGTTCGCGACA